>NZ_MJWQ01000059.1:0-30622 GCF_001762325.1 Campylobacter sp. BCW_6871
AAGTTCTTCATCTTTAAAAGTGCGATTGATGATATAAAAAGAACATACATCAGTGATTTCTGTTGGACCATAAAGGTTGGAAAACAAAGCATTGGGTAAGTGTTTACGCCAAATATTTAGCTGTTTATTGGGCATGATTTCACCACAAAAAAGTATCTTTTTTAAGGCATTTAAACTAAAATTATTCAAAGCTTCAGTATTTGCAAAATAAATCAGCACTGAAGGTACCCAAAATATAGTGCTTACTTTTTCTTTTTCAAGGCATTCTAAAATTTTATTTGGAAAGGCAAAAAGATGATTAGGTAAAAGATGTAAAGTCGCTCCTGATTTTACACTTGAAAAAATATCTAAAATGCTATTGTCAAAATAAAATGGCGCTTGATTGGCTAAAATTTCATTCTCATCAAATTTAAAAGTCTCACATACCCAAAAAGTATAATCAATCACACTCTTATGGGCTATGCTTACTCCTTTAGGAGTGCCTGTACTCCCACTTGTAAAAAGAACATAAAGTAAATTAGTATCTATGTGTTTTTCTTTTGCATTTTTTATTAAACTTTCATCTATATTAAAACTTTCAAAGTCCTCTGTATAAAGCGTAGGCAAATTTAAGTTAAAATTTAAATCTTTTGAAGTGATAAAAAGTTTAGGTTTTAAAACCTCTATGACTTTTTCTACTCTTTCTTTAGGACTTTTCTCATCTAAAAGTGTATAAAAATTTCCACTGAGTGCTACTCCAAAAAATGAAATTAAACAATCAATCCCTTTAGGCAAGATGATTAAAACAGGAGTTTGAGTAGGATTATCATTTCCTAAAGTTTTTAAAATTTCACTACCTAGTTTTTTAGAAAAAAGATCAAAGTTTTTATAAGTGATTTCTTTTCTTTCTTTGGCAAAAGGTTCTATAAAAGCGGTTTTTTCGCTAAAGTTTTCAAGGTTTTTTTCTAGGAAGTTATAGATGTGAGTGAGCATGGTAAGAAGGCCTTTATGTTAAAATTGAAATTTGATTATACCCCCCCCCAGTTAATGTATGCTTAAAAAATTCTTTAATTTTAAAAAAATATAAAAACTTAGCTACTTTCTATATGAAATTCTCCTTTAAGTCTTCTTATTTCAAACCACAATTTGATATACCCCCCCCCCATACCAATTCTTACTAGCTTTAATAAAAGCTTCGCCTAATTTATAAGTAAAACACTCTTTTTCTTTTAAAGCTTCTTTGTAATCAGGATAAGCTTCTAAAGGACGTAAAGCTAAATTCGGATTTTCTTTTATTTTTTCTTCATAGGCTTTTTGTTCAAATTTGTGTTTATCTTTTATATATGATAATACAAAAGGCATTCTTATGTAGCCTAATATACTTTTTGAATTGGTAATTAAGGCTTGTCCTAGTTTATAAGATAAATGGTTTTGTATACGGGATTTGGCTGAATTTTTATCTATATAGTTTATGTTTATATTTTTTACAAATTTATTTCCTAATTCTTTTTTTAAAACACAAGATTGTAATTCTTTATTTTTTAAATCTTGTTCTAGATTTTTTATTTCTAAGTTTTGTTTTTTAATAGGAAAAGAATTAAGTTCATTTTGTAGCATTGTTTTTTCTTGATTTAAAGTAGAGATGATATTATCTTTTTCTTTGATTTGATTTTGCAAAGGAGCTAGTTTTCTTGGATCCATTATAGAACAATACTCATCTATAATTTCTTTATATAATTCTATAGGAGGAATTAAATGATTAAAATTATATTCTTTTGGTATTTCTATGTTTTCATTAGCTAAAGCTTCAAGATCTATTTCTTCTGTATGGTAATTACCTTCTGGGGAAGCTAGGAAGAAAGAGATGAGATTAATATTGTTTACCCCATTATTTAAAATTTTAGTATCATTAGTGATTTTAAATTGTCTATCATATATGTCAAAAAAGTATGAGAAATTATAATCCAAACTTCGATTGAAAATTTGATCTTTTGGATTTTTAATTTGAATTTCACAAATGCCTGAATCATTCCAAAGATGAATTCCTAATAAATTTAGATTAAAAGTATTTTTATTAAAACTAATAACTTCTTTACTTTTTATGCAATAAACTTTTTCACTGCATAACCAACTTTGTTTGAATTTGAAATTAGCGAAATTTAAATTTATTGCTTTTTCAATTGGATAAAAATAAAATTGTGGATTATCATTTATAATATTTATTTTTTTTGGAAAAGAAAAATTTTCAATATTATTTGCTATATTTCTCCCAAGTTCTCTCATTATAAAATCAAAATCATGAGCTTCATCTCTTTGTATTAAGCTATATGAAGATTCTAAATGTTTTTTATTTGCATTAATTACATTAATCCGTATTTAATTGCTAATTTTATATGGAGTATATTTACATATTTTACACAGTTTTTATTCAACCATTTTTGAGGTGTTGGAGCAATAAAACAAATAATCTTTTTCTTTAAAAAATATAATTCTTTGTAAAGCCAATTGATCACTTGATAGCTTTTTGGAAATGAATCGAAAGAATTATATTGTGCAATATCATGAGTATTTGATCCTGTAATAATTAAATCCGCATTCTCTAAAAGTTTTTTATTTCTGATTAACTCATATAAATTTTGTAAACTTGGAGTTCCCCCTAAAGATAGATTAAAACACTTAAATCCGGTATCTAGAATTCCTTGAGTTATCCCATTTTTAAATGCGAAATGACTTTCACCTAATAAAACTACATTTTTTTCATTCATAAATTTCTCCTAATTATTATTTTGATATGATTTTAAGAAATTATTTTATCAAAAATTTAAAAAAGTGAGAAAAATGTCAAAACTTTATCTTATGTCTTTAGGTTGTAATAAAAATTTAGTCGATAGTGAGATCATGCTAGGACGCCTTAGTGCTTATGAACTTTGCGATGAGCCAAGTAAAGCCGATGTTTTGATCGTAAATACCTGTGGTTTTATCGATAGCGCAAAAAAAGAAAGCATTAATGCGATTTTGGATTTGCACGAACAAAGAAAAAAAGATTCTCTTTTGGTGGTTACGGGTTGTTTGATGCAGCGTTACCGCGAAGAACTTATGAAAGAACTTCCTGAGGTTGATCTTTTCACAGGTGTTGGCGATTATGAAAGAATTGATGAAATGATACTTAAAAAAATAAATTTATTTTCCAATTCGACTTATTTGCAGAGTGAAAATTCCAAACGCATTATTACAGGTTCAAATTTCCATGCTTTTATAAAAATTGCCGAAGGTTGTAATCAAAAATGCTCTTTTTGTGCTATCCCAAGTTTTAAAGGCAAGTTAAAATCTCGCGAAATAAATAGCATTATAGCTGAGCTTAAAGATTTGGTGGCTAGAGGTTATAAGGATTTTTCTTTTATCGCGCAAGATACGAGTTCTTATTTGCTTGATAAGGGTGAAAAAGATGGGCTTATACGCTTGATCGATGAGGTAGAAAAAATCAAAGGCATAAGAGCGGCTAGAATTTTATATCTTTATCCTACGAGTGCGAGTGAAGCTTTGATTAAACGCATTATAGCTTCTGAAATTTTTGTAAATTATTTTGATATGCCTTTGCAGCACATAAGTGATAATATGCTTAAAATCATGAAGCGTGGGGCAAATAGCACAAGACTTAAAGAAATGCTAAATTTAATGAAAAGTGCGCCAAATAGCTTTTTACGCACGGGCTTTATCGTAGGGCATCCAGGTGAAAGCGAGGCGGATTTTGAAGAGCTTTGTGAGTTTGTTAAAGACTTTGGTTTTGATAGGGTGAGTGTTTTTGCGTATTCTAAGGAAGAAGATACGGCCGCTTTTGATATGGAGCAAGTGCCTTTTAAAGTGATCAATAAAAGGCTTAAAATCATAGAAAAAATTGTTGATGAAGTGATAGAAAAAAGTTTTGAAAAAGAAGTAGGTCAAAAGCGTTTAGTAGTTTGCACGGGGGAAAGTAGCGAGGGAGAGTTTTTTATCGCAGCTAAAGATTTAAGATGGGATAGGGAGATTGATGGGGAAATTCTTATCAATGAAAGCGAATGTGGAAATTTAGAAATGGGGCAAATTTATGAATGTGAAATTTTACAAAACCTTGATAAAAAGCTCCTTGCTAAGGCTTTAAGAAAAGTAGATGCAAATTAAAGATGAAATTTTATCCCTTTTAAAAAGGGGTAAAAATTTACTCGCTTTTTCTTATGGAAGTGATTCTAGTGCGCTTTTTTATCTTTTAATGCAAGAAAAGATCGACTTTGATCTTGTGATGATAAATTACAAAACAAGAAAAAATAGTGATTTAGAAGAGTTAAAAGCCAAAGAACTTGCTTTGAAATTTCATAAAAAAATTTTCATAAAACATGCTCCTAAATTTCAGAGTAATTTTGAAAAAAAAGCTAGAGATTTTCGCTATGATTTTTTTGAAAAAATTTGTCTTGAGCAAGATTATGATCATCTTATTTTAGCGCATCATTTAAACGATCAGTTTGAATGGTTTTTGATGCAGCTTTCTCGCGGGGCAGGTTTGGCTGAAATTTTAGGTATGCAAGAGTATGAAAAACGCTTAAATTATACACTTTTACGCCCTTTGCTCTTTATAAGTAAAGATGAAATTTCATCTTTTTTAAAAGAAAAAAATATCTTTTATTTTCATGATGAGAGCAATGAAAATGAAAAATATTTTAGAAATTATATAAGAAAAAATTTCTCCAATGTTTTTGTCAGTGAATTTTATCAGGGTTTAAAAAAAAGCTTTTCTTATCTTGGTGAAGATAGAAAAAAACTTTATGATTTTGAAAATATTAAAGAAGTTCAAGGACTTCTTATTTGCCCTAAAAATGAAAGTTTGATTGCTAGAGCGGTTAAAATGAAAGGTTTGCTTTTAAGCACGGCACAAAGAAAAGAGCTTTTAAAAGGTGATTGTGTTTTAGGTGGCAAAATAGCACTTGTATATAAAAACGAACAAGTTATTGTTTTTGAGTATGAAACTTGTCAAAAATTACCTAAAAATTTCAAAGAAGAGTGTAGAATAGCTAAAATTCCAAGACTTTTAAGAGCTTATTTATATAATCATAAAATCGATATTTCAAGCCTTAACCTCTAGTTTTAAAATTCTTCGATAGCCTAAATGTGTGAGAAAAATCACAAAAAACACTTGTAAAAAAAGCCCTAAAAGTGGTACTGATGAGAGTAGATAAAAACAAAGAGTGCTAAATTTAAACTCTAAAGGCGAAAAATCAGAATTAAAATTTTTAAAACTTTCTTTGTCTAAAATCGTGCTTGCAACATCAATCATTAAAAGTTTGTGAAAGAGATAATAAAAAGCAAGATAATATACAAAAATATTGATAAAAGGTAAAAATAAAGCCAAGGTGCAAAGTAAAAAAATCCCTATAAATTTTATAAATATTTTAAAAATTTCAAAGATAGTTTTTAGGGTTGAAACTTCGTTTGTATTATCATAATGGTAATATTTTTGGTTGATTTCTTTAGCGATAAAAGGGGTAAGAAAAGAAGTGATAAAAAGGGCTAAAAAAACCGAAGCAAAAACAACAATAAAACCTGAAAATAAAAAACTTATAATGGTGATTAAAATTTGTACAAAATGAAGGGCATAAAACCACGCCCAAAACGAATCTTCTCCAACGCTAAATAAAGAATTAAAATAATCCAGCAAAGCTGAAAAGCCAAGTACTCCTAAAAAAAGCATAAGTATAAGGCTAAAAATCAAAGGAATTAAAGTAAATTTTAAAAATTTAAAACTGAAAAAATCTTTGATCGCAAGTTTTAAAATATCCAAATTATGCCTTTTTGTAGCATTCTTCTAGTTTTTTATAAATAGTATCAAAATCAATATTTTGTTCTAAAATTTGAGCTAAAACTTCATTGTCTTCTTTGCCATTCCAAGTTTTTTTATAGCTACCATCTTTATAGCCATGGTTTTGTCTAAAGATATTTAAAACATTTTTTCCTATATAGGTTTTATAAAGAATTTCAAGATTAAGTCCACATTTAATAGCTAGAGTAAAATAGGTTGAAAGCAATTCTCCAAGATTAAATCCAAAGCCACTGCATTTGTGGATAATAAGCTCTATATCATTTAAAATACCATAAATATCACTCTCATTAGGATACTCTTCTTCTTTGCAAAAATCCTGAAATACACTTACTGAAATCACTTCATTGGCTATAATTTTAAAATCATTTCCATTTTTATTGCGATATTCTTCAAGTAAAAGACTTAAGATAAAATGCCAAATATCGACAATCTCTATGCGTACATTTTCCCAATTCGTCGGACTTGAAATGTTTTTCCAATGTTTCCATGCAAAAGAGTCTATAAGTTCTGCACATTCCATATAAATACAGCGTCTCCAACTGATCAGTTTTCCTTCTTTGGTATAGCCATTTTCCCAATTTAAGCCATTGGTTTCGTCGTTGAGTTTTTGTTGGAGTTTGAGCATATTTTCTAAAATTTCAATATTTGTCATTTAAAAACTCCTTAATAATTTTTAATATTATATGATTTAAGCGTAAAGATTTAAACTATCATCTGTCTTATCTTGATTTTCCTTGGCTTTTTCTTGTTGTTTTTCAAGTTGTTTTTTCATTTGTTCTAAAACTTCATCAAGAAGTTTTTTGCTATCTTCAAGCATAGAAGCATTGATATCTTTATTATCTGTTTGATTTTGTTTTAGTAAATTACTGAGTTTATTTGTAAAATTATTCATAATAGCATTTTGATGGTTTTCGTCATTTGGTGTTGGTAGAACATTTGCCATTTGCATAGCTGATTCTATAATTTCTTTTGGCTTTAACTCTCCGACTTTAGAATTTGCTAAAAAGTCTTTGATTATAGGTTCAACTTCTTTCATAGCATTTTTAATCTCATCAAGATCATTTTGTGTGAGCTTAGAGCCTTCAAAAGTAAAGCTAAAGCCATACTGACGCTTAAGATTAAGAGTTTTACCTTCTTCATTATTTGCATAACTCACGCTTTGATTATCATACATAGACAAGGCTAAATGTTTGCCACTTTTTGTTGTATAATCCATCGAAAAACTTTGGTTTTTGCTAGCATCAATTTGCATTTCTTCCCCTTATATTTATAGTTTATAAAATTATAATCGGTTATTTTTAAAAATATTTTAGTATAATTTTTACAATATGGATGAAAGAATTTTAGAATTTATAAAAAATGAGCAGCTTTTATCTTGGGCTATGATTGATGAAAAAGGTGTTTATACAGCTAGTGCTTTTTATGTTTTTGATGAGAAGAATTTAGCTTTTATTATCGCTTCTCATGAAGATACTAAGCATATAAGATTAGCCAGTGAAAATTCAAGTATAGCACTTAATATAGCCAAAGAAAGTAAAATAGCTTTTTTAAAAGGTGTGCAAGCTAAGGCCGAGTTTAAAATGGCAAGCAAGGAGCAAATGAAAATTTATTTTTCTAAATTTTCCTTTGCTAAACTTGATAAAAGTGCAAAAATTTATGCCTTAGAGCTTTTTTGGCTTAAATTTACTAACAATGCTTTAGGACTTAGTAAAAAGCTTGAGTTTTGTAAAAAATAAATTTTTATGATTTTGTTTAAAAAAATGAGTTATGATTATGGTTTATGTAAATTGTTAGGTATAGAAAATAAATGTTAAATGTAATTCACGCTTTATTTTTTAGAGAGTTAAAAACTAGATTTGGAAAAAATAGGTATCTTGGATATATATGGGTAGTTGGAGAGCCTATGAGTGTTGTGCTTTTGGTGACTATTATAGGAACTGTTATTAGGGAATATCATCATCAAGTTATGCCTGAAGGAATTTCTATTTTTATGTTTTTGATTTCAGGCATTATGCCTTTTTTTATGTTTAGAAGTATAGTAACTCAGCTTATGAATGGAATAGGGGCAAATTTATCTTTGTTTGCCTATAAACCTGTAAAACCTATACATGTATTTATTGCTAGAACTTTGCTCGAGTTTTGTATTTATTTTGTGATTTTTATCACTGTGCTTTTTTTTGCAGGGTGGTTCTTTAGACTCGATGTATTTCCTGTTCATTTACTTGGAGTTTTATTTTGTATTTTTTTACTCATATGCTCAGCTTTTGCTTTGGGGATTTGTTTTGCTATTATTTGGCACTTTGCAGAACCTTTAAGAACTTTATTAGCTTATTTTAGTATAGTATTTTATTGGAGTTCTGGGATTATATTTCCCACCTGGTTAACTCCTCGTCCTTTACTTGATATATTTTATTATAATCCTTTGCTTCACATAATGGAGCTTTTAAGATTTAATTTTTTTGAGAATTATCCTTTGCAAGATGAATACAGTTATTTTTATGCTATATTTTGGATTTTACTTGTTTTATTTATAGGACTTTTTATTTACTACTATAATAGACAAGCTCTAACGGCGGCAAAAAAAGAATGATAAAATTAATTAACCTAACAAAATCCTATCCTTTATTTAGCGGTGGAAGACATTATGTTTTTAAAAATTTTACTTTTGAATTTCCTGAAAACTGTAGTATAGGTTTAATGGGATATAATGGCGCAGGCAAGTCCACTCTCATGAGACTTTTAAGCGGGGCAGAGCTTCCTGATAGTGGTAAAATAATTACTAATAAAAAATTATCCTGGCCTTTGGGTTTAAATGGAGCTTTTCAAGGTTCTTTAACCGCTAGAGATAATGCTAGATTTGTAGCTAGAGTGTATGGATATAAGGGTAAAGAACTTCAAGAAAAAGTAAAATTCGTAGAAGATTTTGCTGAAATAGGAAAATTTTTTGACGAGCCTATGAAGACTTATTCTTCGGGAATGAGTGCTAGGATAGCTTTTGGACTTAGTATGGCCTTTGATTTTGATTATTATTTAATTGATGAAGCTGGAGCTGTTGGAGATCCTGCTTTTAGGGAAAAAAGTGTAAAATTATATAGAGAAAGATTAAGCAAATCAAAAGTGATTATGGTATCTCATAATGTAGCTGAAATTAAAGAATGGTGTGATAAAATAATTTATATGAAAAATGGACAAATTACGGTTTATGATGATGTGGATGAAGGAATAGCTGTGTATCAAGGAAAAGCTTAATGGAAGAAAATAAAACTTTATTAGAAAAAATCAAAGATTTAAGTATATTTGATTCTTTTAAAATTGTTTGGTTTATAATGATTTTTATTGTGATTTATTATACATTGATTGCAGCACCAAGATATGTAAGCACGATGATTTTAGACGTTAGATCAACAAGTGGAGAAAGTGCTCAAACAAGTGGAATCTTGTCTTTGCTTAGTAGTACTTCTACAGCAAGCGAAGATTTAAATTATCTAAAAGGCTATATAGAATCAAGTGATATGCTAAAGATTTTGGATGAAAAAATCAAACTTAAAAATCTTTATCAAGAGCAACATATAGATTTGCCTTTTAAAATTTGGGATTCAAGCTCGATAGAATCTTATCTTAAGTACTACAAAGCAAGAGTTAAGGTTCATACGGATGAAACCACTAAACTTTTAAAAGTTGAAGTAGAGGGTTTTACACCTAAATCAGCTCATTTGATTGCTCAAACTATTATGCAAGAAAGCGAAAAGTTTATCAACGAAATCTCTCATAAAGCAGCTAGAGAGCAAATGGCTTTTGCTGAAAATGAAGTACAAAAATACAAAGAACGATATCAAAAAGCACAAAATGATTTGATTGCTTTTCAAAATAAATACGGAGTTTTCGATCCTTTAAAGCAAGCTGAAACTAAAGCAAGCTTGGTTGCGCAAATTGAGGCTAATCTAGCTCAAAAAGAAGCTAAACTTTTAACTTTACAAAGCTATATGAATGATGCAGCACCTGAAGTAGTAGCACTTAAAGCAGAAATTGAAGCGATTAAAAAACAACTTTTAAGGGAAAAATCTAAAATTTCAGCTAACAATTCTTCTCAAAAGCTTAACGATTTGGCCGCTAAATTTCAGGATTTAACTATAGAAGCGACTTTTGCGCAAAAAGCTTATGAAGCAGCTTTAAAAGCTTATGAAAGTGCTAGAATAGAAGCATTAAGAAAAATAAAACAACTTGTTATCATCCAAAGTCCAGATATTCCAGAAAGCGCAAAATATCCCGAAAGAATTTATGATATTTTAACAGTGTTTATTGTATTATCTTTGATTTTTGGGATTGTTAAATTTATTAAAATGATAATAGAGGAGCATAAGTATTAAAATGAAAAAAATATTAATTTTATTTTTTAGTTGTATTTTATGTTTTGGAGCTGTGGATGTTTCGCAAATCATTTCAGCAGAGGATCAAGGCTCTACTACAACTAGCATAGATCAAAATTTAAGTTCAAATTATGATATAGCAAATAAAGAAAATAATCTTACAAAAATTCATCAAATTTTAGTATTTGGCGCTCATCTTTTTAATGGAAATTTTAAAAATTATAATCAAAGAGTTTATAATCCAGATTATAAGATCGCAGTTGGTGATCAAATCAGTCTTAAAATTTGGGGAGCTGTTGAGTTTTCGCAAGTTTTAGTGGTGGATTCTCAAGGAAATATTTTTATCCCTAAAGTAGGAGCTGTAAATTTACTAGGTGTGAAAAATAGTGCCCTTGTAAGTGTTATAAAAGCACATGTTAATAAAATCTATAAAAGCAATGTTTTTGTTTATGCAGATATGAATGCTTATCAAAATGTCAGTGTTTTTGTAACAGGAAGCGTTAATGCTCCAGGACTTTATCAAGGACTTAGTTCGGATTCAGTGATACAGTATCTTGATAAAGCAGGAGGTATAAATTTAGAATATGGAAGTTTTAGAGATATTCAAATTTTGCGCAATAACAGCGTGATAAAAAATATCGATTTATATGATTTTTTGTTAAAAGGGCAAATGGATCTTTTTCCTTTTAGAAGCGGAGATGTTATTTTAGTAGGAAATGTTCAAAATTACGCTTTTGTTGATGGTGATGTGCAAAGACCTTTTCGTTTTGAACTTTCAAATGATATTAAAACTTTAGCTGACTTGGCTAGAGTATCAGGTGCTAAACCTATCGTAACTAATGCTATCGTAAAAAGTTATGGTGAAGATCATAAACTTGATGTCAGTGCTTATAATAAAATGCAATTTTCAAAAGTTTTACTTAGAACAGGAGATGAGGTAGAATTTCACCCTGAGTATGTTTCTGAAAATATAACTATAAGTGTAAATGGCGAGCATAATGGTTTAAAAACTTTAGTTGTGGATAAAGGAACGACTTTAGAAGATATTTCTAAACTAATCAAGGCTAATCCACAATCAAACATGCAAGCTTTACAAGTATTTAGAAAAAGCGTAGCTAGAACTCAAAAAGAACTTATCAATGCTCAGCTTAAAGAGCTTGAAACTCTAGCTTTAACTAGCAGTTCTGTTACAGCTCAAGGGGCAGCTATAAGAGCTCAACAAGCAAAAACGATTTTAGAATTTATCCAAAGAGCTAAGCAAGTAGAGCCTAAGGGTCAAATTGTCATCGATAATCCAAAGTCTTATAATTCGGTTATTTTAGAAGATGGTGATACTATTAATGTACCAAGTAAGAATAATCTCATCATAGTTCAAGGCGAAGTTTCTTTGCCAGGGGCTTTTGTGTATGATAAGGGAAAAGATTTAAGATATTATATCAATCTTGCAGGAGGTTATGGAGAAAGAGCGGATACTTCAAAAGTTTTGGTGATACGAAGCAATGGAAAAGCTGAAAAATATCATAGTGGTATAGATATGAAACCAGGCGATTCTGTGTTGGTATTGCCAAAAGTGGATAGTGAGAATTTACAAATTTTTTCAATGTTAACTCAAATTCTTTATCAAATTGCTATCGCAACCAATGTTGTGCTTAATCTTTAAGGTTTAAAAATGAATACTCTTCAAATAGCCAAAGAAGTCTTTGAAAAAGAAGTGCAAGCTATTTTGGATTTGGCTAAAAATTTAGATGAAAATTTTAATCAAGCTGTGAATTTGATGCTAAATACCAAAGGGCGTTGCATAGTCAGTGGTATGGGTAAATCAGGTCATATAGGCGCTAAAATAGCAGCTACTTTAGCAAGTACAGGAACGCCAAGCTTTTTCATCCATCCAGGAGAGGCCTTGCATGGAGATCTTGGAATGTTAACTTCCGAAGATGTTTTAATTGCTATTTCAAATTCAGGAGAAACTGAAGAAATTTTGAAAATCATTCCAGCTATAAAAAAGCGCAAAATTCCACTTATCGTAATGTGTGGTAAAAAAAAATCCACCCTTGTAAAGCAAGGCGATATATTTTTAAATATAGCCGTAGAAAAGGAAGCTTGTCCTTTGCAGCTTGCTCCTATGTCTTCGACAACGGCAACTTTAGTTATGGGGGATGCTTTAGCGGCTGCTTTGATGAAGGTAAGAAATTTCAAGCCCGATGATTTTGCCCTTTTTCATCCAGGGGGGAGTTTGGGGCGTAAGCTTTTAACCAAGGTGAAAGATCTTATGGTTTCAAGTAACCTTCCTATAGTGCATCCTGATACCGAATTTAATGATCTTGTTGATGTGATGACCAGTGGTAAGCTAGGGCTTTGCGTAGTGCTTGAAAATGAAAAATTGGTTGGTATTATCACTGATGGGGATTTGCGTCGTGCTTTAAAGACAAGCGATAAACCAAGATTTGATTTTAAGGCTAAAGAAATCATGAGTACAAATCCTAAAGTAGTTGATGCTGATGCTATGGCAAGTGAAGCAGAGGAGATCATGTTAAAATATAAAATTAAAGAAATTATAGTTGGAAAAAAAGAAAAAGTTGTAGGAATTATTCAGCTTTATGCTATAGGGAGGGTATAAGTGAAAAATGTAATAACTTTTGGTACTTTTGATTTGTTTCATTATGGCCATTTAAGGATTCTAGAAAGAGCTGCATCTCTTGGAGATAAATTAATTGTTGGTGTATCATCAGATTCTTTAAATTTTGCTAAAAAGCGTCGTTATCCTATATACAGCGAGCAAGAGAGATTAAATATAATATCTTCATTAAAATGCGTGTCTTGTGTATTTTTAGAAGAAGCATTGGAATTAAAAAGAGATTATCTTTTAAAATACCAAGCAAATATTTTAGTTATGGGAGATGATTGGAAGGGTAAATTTGATTGCTTCAATGATATTTGTGATGTAATTTATTTTGAAAGAACTCCAAGTATTTCAACAACAGAAATTATTGAGAGAATTAAATTATGAATTTAAAAGGTATATTTCGCAAAAGCTTTCGTGAAAGCAAAAAGGGGTGTTTGCATGTGATTCTGTTGCATATGGTTTTGATATATTTAATGCAGAAGAAAAGTAGACATTATATTTTTTTAAAATTGTGTAGTTATTTATCTAAAGTAAATATGAAGACAATTTTTTATTATCAAGCTGAATTTTATTTTTTTTATGCTGAGTATAAAAAAGCTTTAAATTATATTGATTTATTTTTGGAAAAATATCCTTTAAATATAGATGGTAAATTACTTAAAATACAATTATTATATTTATTGGGTGATAAAACCAAAGCTTTATATGAATTAGAAAAAATTCAACAGCAATCTAATCGTTTAAAAATATGGATGTTAATGAGTAAGTTGGTTAACACTAAGATAGATCTTAAAAATATGGAAAAATTGTATTTAAAATACATAGAAAAAAAAAGAAATACTAGTACAAAGATTGAAATTCAAAAATATATATCTAGTGCCGCAGCTAGCATTGAAGCTTATGATATAGCTGAACATTATCTAAAAAATTCATTAAAGTTACATGAAAAATTTTCTTTAAAAAATACTAAAAAAAAATACTTTTCAAAATATGATGCCTTAATAGCTTTGGAAGATTTATCCAGTGTTTTTAATTTATTAAATATAAAGTTTTTTTTAGTCAGTGGTACTTTTTTAGGTTGTATTAGGGAAAAGAATTTTATATCAAATGATTATGATATTGATGTTGGGGTTTGGGAAGAAGATTTTAGCAACGAATTAAAAATAGCTTTAGAGCAATATGGCACTTTCTATATTCATGATCCAAAATGGAAAGGTGGAATTAAGCTTAAACATATCAATGGTATATTGATTGATATTTTTATTCATTATAAAGATGGTTGCAAGCATTATCATTTAGGATCTGCTGTTAAATGGTATAACTCAACTTTTGATTTAATTAAGTATGATTTTTTAGGTAAAGAATATTTTGGTTTTAAAGAATATGATCGTTATTTAAGTGAAAATTATGGCGATTGGAGAATTCCAAAAAAAAATTTTGATAATATTCTAGATACTCCAAATGCGGTAATTTTTAATGAAAATAATTTTATATTGCATTTATATCGTCTTTTAATGAAGCAATATGCAATAGATTGCAAAAATACAATTTTAGACTTATTAAAAAAATATAAGTCTAGAGAGGATTAAGAATGTTTTTTTTGTTTTATTATATTTGTGGAGTATGGTTATATCATAAAAAAAAATTTTCACAGGCTAAGTGTTTCTTTATAAAAACTATAGAAAAACAGAATAATAATGCACAGGCTTATTTTAAGCTCGGTATGTGTTATTTTAAATTGTGTGAATGGAAAGAGGCTAATGAATATATAGCTAAAGCTTTGATATTATGTCCTTCTAAAATTTCTTGGAATATACAGTTGAAACAGACGGAAAATCATTTAAATTCTATGACTTCTATTCCGCAAAAATTATGGTGGAAAGAGGTAGAAGATTTAAAAAAGTATATGCAAAAAAAAGGTGGTAATTTTTTTATATATAAAGATTTAGCATTAGCTCTTGAAAACATGAGAAGATATCAAGAAGCGGCAAAATATTATGAATTAGCTATAAAACATAGTAAAACAAAAGATTCTCACTTATATTACAAAGCCGGGTTTTGTTATGAGCGTGACGGACAAACAGATTCTAAATCAATAAAATATTTATATGCAAATGCAATTAAATATGATGATGATTTAAATTCAAAAATTTTAGGAATAGGAATATTTCATCAAAGTAATAAGTGTTGGGAAGAAGCAAATAAGGCTTATTTAGATTTTTATAAATATGTTAAAAATTCGTGTAGCGATGTGTTATTATATAACATAGCTTATAGTTTTGAAAAATTATTTAACTACCAAGAAGCTGAAAAATATTATAAAAAAGCTTTAGAGCTAAATTATCAAGAATGCGATTTTCACTATAGACTAGGTATTGTTTTAGAAAAAATGGCCAAATATGAAGAAGCTAGTATTTATTATGAAAATGCAATAAAAAGAAGCAATACTCATCGCCCATTTTTATATTTTCGTTTATGCAAATGTTTAAATGCTTTACAAGAATATAAAAAGTTAAGTGAAATATTATTACAATCTCAAATTATTCAAAATCAACCTTATGGGTTATCTGAAGATATTCTAAAGGATAAAAATCTTAGAAGAAGAGTTTTTTATACTGAGTGTTATAAAAACTTAAAAATTATAGACAATATAATTTTGTATGAGAGTTTTCATGGAAAGTCAATGTCGTGTAATCCTTATGCAATATTTTTATATCTTTTAGAGCAAAATACTTTTAAAGATTTTACTCACATATGGGTAGTTAATGATTTAAGTATTGTCAAAAATAAATTTAAAAAAATGAAAAATGTTATTTGCGTTAAAAGAGGTAGTGATTTATATCTCAAATATTTGGCAAGTGCAAAATATTTGATTAATAATGTCACTTTTCCTGAATATTTTATTAGAAAAGAAGAACAGAAATATTTAAATACTTGGCATGGCATACCAATTAAATATTTGGGTAAAAAAATAAAATCTGGTTTTATGGAGCATGCAAATACCCAACGAAATTTTTTACATGCTACACACCTAATTCATCCAAATTTATATACAAAGGATATTTTAGAAAATGACTATGAAATTAAAGATTTATTTCAAGGACAATCTGTTTTAACGGGATATCCAAGGGTTGATTTATCATTAAAACAAAATGCTAAATTAAAACAAAAACTAGGTATTAAAGAGAGTCAAAAAGTTTTACTTTATGCGCCAACTTGGAGAGGTGGTTTAAATACTCAGTATTTTGACTTTGAACGCTTAAAACGAGATATTTTAGAGCTCAAAAAAAGTAATTTTAAAGTTTTATTATCGGTTCATCATGAAATCAAACACCTTTTTGAAAATAAATTATTTAAGGATGTCTTGATTCCATCTTATATAGAAATGAATGAGTTGTTGCCTATTGTAGATGTTTTGATTACAGACTACTCTTCTGTAATGTTTGATTTTATGGTTTTAGAAAAACCTATCATTTGTTATATTTATGATTATGAGTGTTATAAACAAGAAAGAGGATTGTATTTTGATGTAGATGAGATAACACATCATATTTGCAAGACAATAGAAGAAGTAAAAGAAGTTTTAAACTTGGAAAATTTATTTGTAAAAGATGATCTATATTTAGCAAGGTTAAAACGTAAATTTTATAGTTTAGAAAATGGGAAATCTTGCGAAAGAGTGGTATCGATATTTTTTGATAATGCTGAAATTCGAAAAAATAATGAAGTTTGCAACAATATCTTATTTTATACAGGCCCATTTATACCTAATGGTATTATAAGTTCTTTTAAAAATTTAATACATCATTTGCAAAATTCGCATTTTAATATTTTTGTATCTATAGATCCTAATTCTATTTATTCTCATAAGGAAAGATTAGAACAATTTAAATTAGTGTCTGAAAATATCAAAGTATTGCCTAGAGTAGGATCTTTAAATTTAACTTTAGAAGAATTTTATACAGAAAAAGAAAATCTTGATGAAGAAAGATCTTTGCAAAATTATAAAAGAGAATTTAGGAGATTATATGCAGATATAAAATTTAAAGCAGTGATTAATTTTGAAGGTTATAATGTATTTTGGGTAAAGTTATTTTCTAGTGCAAATAATAATTTGATTTTTTTACATAATAATATGCAAGGGGAATTTGAGAAAAAATTTCCTTACCTTGAGCAAAATTTCAAATGCTATAAAAATTATAAAAAGATCCTTTCTGTTTCAAAACAAACAAATGAGGAAAATAAGAAAAATTTAGCTTATAAATATAATATTGAAGAGACTAAATTTGATTTTTTGGAAAATATGATTAACAATGAAGATATTATAGAAAAATCAAAAGAAAAGCTAGATAAAAAACTTGAAAAGAAGTATTTTAAAAAAGATTATAAAATTTTTATAAATATAGCTAGACTCTCGATTGAAAAAGATCAAGCCAAGCTTATACAGGCTTTTAAAGTGATCAATGATAAATATCCAAAGACACTTCTTTTGATTTTAGGCGAAGGACCATTAAAAGAAGATTTGGAAAAATTGATTAAGGATTTGAAATTGGATAAAAAAGTTTTTTTACTTGGGAGAATTTTTAATCCTTTTCCATATTTAAAAAAAGCGGATTGTTTTGTGATGAGTTCAAACCACGAAGGACAGCCTATGACTTTACTAGAGGCTCTAGTTTTAAATAAAACTATTGTTGCTACAGATATACCGGGGAATGTTAGTGTTTTAGATAATAGAGGAGGATTAATAGTTGAAAATAATGTAAATGGACTGATTAGCGGAATGGAGAGGTTTTTATGTGGAAAAATAGAAAATAAAATTTTTAATTATACTCAATATAATTTGAAAATAATGTCAAGATTAAATATTTTATTAAAAGGTGATAATTATGAATGACATGTTAAATGTGGCTTCAAAAGCTATTATTAAGAGCAGTTCTAATAAAAAACAATCATATGAAGAAGGGATTCTAACCGAAGTTGAAGAAAGCCCTTGGTGCTTGGTTGATTTAGGAAGAATATTTCCATGTAAATGTATTAAATTTTATAATATTCAAATTTTACATAATCAAGAAGAATTGCAACTAAAAATTGAAATTTCATCTAATCAAAAAGATTGGTTAGAATTATCTAAACAAAATGAGAATGCTAAAGATATCTATGACGTGCAAAAACAGCCAACTCGATATATTAAAATAAGTGTTAATGGGTGTGGTTGTTTGAGTTTATCTAAAATAGAAGTTTTTGTTACAGATTTGATTATCTCCGCAAGAGAAGATGCACTAGGCTCTAGAATGTATGCTTTTGTTAATGGAATGGTTATTGCAAGAAAAATAGGTTTTGATTTTGGATATATTTGGAAAGAGATTAATCACGATTTTCAAAAAAATGATAATTTAGCAGGGATGAGGCTAGATAGCGAAGAATTAATTTTCTCTAAAGATTTCATAGAAAAACATTCATATAATGGTTATTTAAATTGTGGAGGTGGATTATTCCATTTTAAGGATAGAAACATTCAGTCTTTAAAGCAAAAACCTTATCATAATAATTGGGGATATTATGCTCCTCTTGGATATGGGTTTGATGATTATGAGGAGAAAACATATCATAAGGAGTTTAAAGAATGTTTTTCTATGGTAGATTTTTCAGAACCTGTGCAATTGATTCTAAATTTATCTAACCAAATTTCAAGTCAAATTGGAGATTTTATTGCTTTGCACTTAAGAGGTGGGGATATCATACATGGTGAGGCAAGTAAACGGTATCAAAAAGCTTGTTATTTTAAAGTTTTTCCAGTTGAATTAGCGTTGGAAGTTGTTAAAGAAGAGATAAATAAAAATTTAAACATTGTTTTATTCGGCGATGATTTATACCTTTTAAGAGAACTTCAAAAATTTTCTAAAAATTTAATCAATAATTCTGAAATTAATATCTATATTGTAGATGATTTAATAGATAGAAAGCAATATTCAATTACCCAAATGGGTTTTTTTGAAATGTCTTTAATGTCTAAGGCTTTAAGGATTTATAGGGCTGGTAGTTCATTGTTTTCTAGATTTGCACATGCGATAGGTAGTGCGCAAATGATAAACATTTTTACTCATTTTACATCAAAAGAAAGATATGATGTATTATTGAAAAATGTAGATGTTTTAGATTTATCTCCTAAAATAAGAAAATCATATACGTATTTTTGTTTATATTTGCTATCAATTGAATTAAAATTAAATGTAGAAGTATCCATAACCCATATTCAAAAAGCTATGGAGTATTATAAGGATAATGTTATTTTTTATGATTTATATTTGGCAAATTGTTATACTTTAAAAAAAGATTTATTTAAACTTGAAGAAAAATTTAAATCAATTTTAATTTTAAATGAGGAGTTATTCTTTAAAAATTTATTTTTTCTTTATGTTGGTTTAACAAATCATTCTGAGATAGAAAATTTAGTTTCCTTGTCAAAACAATGTGATATAACTAAATATCCTAGTATAAATTATGTTTTATCAAAAATACATTTTTATAAGAAAAATTATAAACAAGCTTTATATCATTGTAATTTTGTATGTGATTTTAGCAGTGAAAGTTTTATCGGGTTTAAAAATAATGTACAATTTTTTATTGAAAAGGAAGAAAGGAGGCAAAATATAGAACAATATAAACAGGCTTGGAATTTTTTCCGAGTGGAAAAAATATTTGATGAATATGCTATTAAAGATAATACATTTGAGGAATATATAATTTTTTTATTTTCAGTTGGAAAATTAAGAAAAGCCTTGAATAAGATAAAAGACCATAAGCAATCTTTACAATGCTTTGGTTTATCAAAGCTTGATCTAATTGAAACAATAGAGGTAATTTTAGAGCAAAAATTTGAGCATTTGCTTTCAAAAACTTATAAAATAAAAAATGACTATATTGCTGCTTATATGATTTTAAATATCATAGAACAAAATGATAAAATGAAATATTTAAACGACGCGTTTTATTTATTAGAAAAGATTGTTTTAAACAGCAACGATAAAATTTTAAAAGCTTTTTGTATAAAAAATTTAATTGATTATCTTTTCCCATGTGAGCAATTTTTTCAAAATAATAAAATTATGATTTTAATTTTAAATAAACTTCATGAAGAATTTTTAAATACGGTTGGCGGAAATTGTTATTATGATATTTTGAGTAAAAAATTAAAAAAAATCTTAATAAATAATACACATTTGCAAACAAAGAAAAGAGTTGCTGTTTGTATTTTTGGGGCTATGAGAGGGGATTTTATAGCAAGCTTAAAAAATCTTGAACAAACTATTATAAAACCTTTAAATGCGGATGTATTTATTTTTTCTTGGAATAAAGCTTATAAATGGGCAGGTCTTGGTGGTAATGGTTGTTGGATTAGTAAATTTTTTCCTAATAATGTAGTTAATCAATGTCCATCTGAGATTAGAACAAATCAAGGATTAAAGAGCATAATTCCTGAGGTTTTTAAAAGTCTATCTAAAGAGTATTTTATAGATATTAAGAAAAGTGACTTTAAGGGGATTTACAATCTTAAAAAGATTTGCTTGGAAAATCCAGAAAAATTTGAAGCAAAATACAAAAAAACACTCAATAGAAGTAAAATGTGGTATGGAATTTATAGAAGTTATCAGCTTTTATGTGAATATGAAAGAGAGAATAATTTTAAGTATGATTTTATAGTGGCAACTAGACCTGATAGAGATCATGAAGGGCAGCTAAAAATAGAGTCTTTGGAGGTTTTGAATTCAAATGAAATACTTGAATTGCAAGGACATTTAGGTCCAGCAGGAGAAAAATTTGCTGGTCCTAGGGAGTCCATGAGGCTTTGGATGTCGATTTGGGAATATGCTCAATTAAATAAAAGATTATTCTTTTTTAATGATTTTCCAATTCTTAAAATTTCTCCACACCAGTTATTGCATTATTGGCTTGTTGTTAATAATATCAAATGCTATCCTTTGTATGATAAAAATTTTAAATTAAAAGATTTTAATAATTCTTTATGTATTAGGGGTTTAAAAATTCCAGATATTAAGCAAGTTTTATTAAAAGATCTTGATAAGTTAAAAAAAGATAATGTTGAGTTGGCAAAATCTATAGAAAATTTTTTTGAGTTATTGTCAAGTCAGAAATATATCATGTCTATAGGAGCTGTAGATATAGTTAAGAATCATTTGTCTTATAAATTGGGACAGGCTATGGTAAAATGCAAAAATTTAGATTATTTGGTGCTTGTATTTAGATTATTAAAAATAGGTATTTTGCATAAAAAATTAAGTGAAATTCAAGATTTGAAAATGTATTATGACTATTATGAATCTCAAAAAATAAAAAGATATTTTTCTTATAGTTTAGGAAAAATTTTAATAAATGCTCATAAAAATTGGTATAAGGGTGGATATATTAAATTTTGGTTTGATTTATATAAACTTAAAAAAGAATATAAAAACAAAGGAAAAAAATGAAAATAGGAGTTATAGGTGCCGGCATATCAGGCATGTCTATTGCAAGGCTTTTAAAAGATGATTTTGAAATTGAAGTTTTAGAAAAATCCGATGTTGTAGGTGGTATTGCTAGGACAAAAGATGTAGATGGTAAGCCTTATCATGTTAACGGCGGTCATTGTTTTAATTCTAAATTTAACGATGTTTTAGATTTTGTTTTTAACACTGTATTAAGTAAAGATAAATGGAATTACCTACCTAGAAAAGCTGAAATTTTATTTAAAGAAAATTGGGTTTCATACCCTATAGAATTTTCCATTAAAGAAATTGATAGTTTTAAAACAGATTTAGCTTTTCAGATTACAAAAGAAATGTTTAGTGCATCGTATGAAAAAGGAAATAATCTTGAAGAATGGTTTATAAATCACTTTGGTCCAACTTTAGCACAAGAGTATTTTATACCTTATAATACTAAAATTTGGGGCATTGAGCCAAAAAATATGGATAATGTATGGATAGAGGATGAAAAGCAAATGAAACTCCCAGTTCCAACAAAAGAGAGTTTTTATAAGTCGTTGATTGGTAAAGCAACTGATAAAATGTCTCATGCTGCTTTTTATTATCCAAAAACAAATAATCAAAATACTTTTATAGAGGCTATAGGAGAGGGTGTTAATATTCTTACAAATTATGAAGTAAGGGAGATTAAAAAGGAAAATAACCAATGGCTTGTTAATGGTGAAAAAAAATATGATATATTGATAAACACAAGTCCTTTAGATTTTATTCCTAAAATTTTGAAAAATATCCCTGTTGAGGTTTTAAATTATTTTAAAAAACTTAAATACAATAAAGTTACAAATATTTTTTGGGAGACAGATGGAAGTTTAGATATTACTTGGGGTTATATTCCAGATCCAAGCATAGGTTTTCATAGGATTTCTAATACAGGTTCCATAGTTCAACCAAAGGGAAAATTTTGCACCACAGAAGCTATAGGTGAGATTTCTTATAATAAGCTAGCACAAGAAGGGCAAAAAATACCATTTTTGAAAAAACCACTTGATTATAATGTTACAGAGCATGCGTACGTATTTTTTGATTTAAATTATTCTAAATCAAAACAAAAAACAATTGAATATCTGAAATCTATTAATTTAATTTCTCATGGTCGCTTTGGTGAATGGGAGTATTATAATATGGATGTGTGTATTAAAAGGTCTATTGATTTAGCTAAAGTTATAAAAGAAAAATATAAAGGAAAATAATGGCAATAGAATTTGACATACAAGAATCAAAAATTTTAAAAGGAGTGTATATTATAACTCCTAACAAATTTAGAGATTTAAGAGGTGAAATTTGGACAGCTTTTACAAGTGAAGCTATAGATAATCTTTTGCCAAATGGATTAAAATTTATACACGATAAATTCATACATTCTAAACATAATGTTATCCGCGGTATCCATGGCGATGTAAAAACTTATAAGTTAGCTACTTGCGTCTATGGAGAAGTGCATCAAGTTGTGGTTGATTGCAGAAAAGATTCACCAACTTATTTGAAGCATGAAAGATTCATCATAAATCAAGATAATCAGCAAATCATTTTAGTTCCAGCAGGTTTTGGAAATGCTCATTATGTTAGTAGTGAAAGTGCAGTGTATTACTATAAATGTGCTTATTTAGGAGAATATATGGATGTGCATGATCAATTTACTTATGCATGGAATGATGAAAGAATTGGTATAGATTGGCCAACAAATTCTCCTATCCTTTCAGAGCGTGATATTTTAGCGATGAGTAAGGATAAATGATGCAAAAAGATTCTAAAATTTATATAGCGGGTCATAGTGGTCTTGTTGGTAGTGCTATACTTAATGAACTTAAGCAACAAGGTTATAAAAATCTTGTTTTTAAAACTCACTTTGAGCTCGATTTAACAAATCAAAAAGCTGTGGCTGATTTTTTTGAGAGAGAAAAGCCAGAATATGTTATTTTAGCAGCAGCTAAAGCGGGTGGAATTCTAGCTAATAATACTTATCGTGCTGATTTTATTCATCAAAATTTAATGATAGAGTGCAATGTTATTCATAATGCTTATTTACATAAAGTAAAAAAGCTACTTTTCATAGCTTCAACTACGGTTTATCCTAAAAATGCAACATTGCCAACTAGTGAAGAGCAAATGTTAAGTGGAGATCTTGAGTATACTAACAAACCTTATGCAATCGCTAAAATTTCAGGCTTGATGCTTTGTGAAAGTTATAATTTGCAATACAATACAAATTTTATAGCAATCACTCCTACAAATTTATATGGTAATAATGACAAATTTGATCTTGAAAAATCTCATGTATTGCCTGGAATTTTAAGAAAAATGCATTTAGCCAAGCTTTTAAATGAAAAGCGATACGAGGACTTGTTAAATGATTTAAAATTTGATTCCATTGAAGAAGCTAAGAATTATTTAAAAAAATTTGGTGTAGATGAGAATAATGTTGAAATTTGGGGTAGCGGAAAACCGACAAGAGAATTTTTACATAGTCAAGATTTAGCAAACGCTTGCTTGTTTATTATGAATAATATAGATTTTAAAGATTTAAAAAGTGATAATACTGAGATTATCAATACTCATTTAAATATAGGTCCACATAAGAATATCACTATCAAAGAATTAGCAGAATTAATCAAAAATATAGTAGGATTTAAGGGAAAATTAGTTTTTAATTTAAATCGTCCAGATGGAGTAATGCAGAAATTTACAGATTGCTCAAAAATTCATTCTTTAGGCTGGAAACATAAAATTGATTTAGAAAAAGGAATTCAAATGATGTACGAATGGTATAAGAATAACAACGGGGGGGGGGTATTAAACTTTGAATACTCCATCTTTACAAATATCAAGTCTCTTTTTGCAAATAATATTTGTAGTTTTGCAAATTCTACAAAAAGGGTTTGCAATGCTTAAAGATTCTAAAATTTATATAGCAGGACATAGGGGTTTAACAGGTTCGGCAATTATTGAAAATTTACAAAATAAAGGTTATAGTAATTTAATTTTTAGAACTCATTCTGAGCTTGATTTAACAAATCAAAAAGCTGTGGCTGATTTTTTTGTAAAAGAAAAGCCAGAATATGTTTTTTTATCCGCAGCAAAAGTTGGTGGAATTGGAGCAAATAATACCTATAGAGCAGATTTTATTTACCAAAATTTAATGATACAAAACAATGTTATTCATCAATCTTATTTAAATGGGGTTAAAAAGTTATTATTTTTAGGGACTGCTTGTATTTATCCTAGAGAATGTCCGCAACCCATAAAAGAAGAATATCTTTTAACAAGTAAATTAGAATACACAAATGAACCTTATGCCATAGCTAAAATAGCAGGTCTTAAAATGTGTGAAAGTTATAATTTACAGTATAAGACTAATTTTATTTCAGTTATGCCTTGTAGTTTATATGGAGCAAATGATAATTTTAATTTAGAAACATCACATGTTTTACCAGCCTTTATAAGAAAAATGCACTTAGCTAAAGTATTGCAAGAAGAAGGCATTGCCAAAGTGCAATATTTATTAAATTTCAATGATGAAAGTGAAGTTAAAAATTACTTAAATAGATTTGGTGTTACAGAAAATTCAGTTGAAATTTGGGGTAGCGGAAAGGCTATGAGAGAATTTTTACACGCTGATGATATGGCTGATGCTTGTGTGCATGTTATGGAAAAAGTAAATTTCAATGATTTATATGAAAACAATGATGTAGAAATTAGAAATACACATATAAATATAGGCTCAGGCAAAGATATAAGTATTAAAGATTTAGCAGAACTTGTTAAACACATTGTTGAATATCGCGGTAATTTAGTTTTTAATACCAATAAACCAGATGGAACAATGAAAAAATTAGGAAGTTGCAAGAGGATTAATTCTCTAGGTTGGAAGGCAAAAATCAAGCTTGAAGATGGCATTAAAATGATGTATGAATGGTATTTAAAAGAGCAAAATATAAGACAATAGGATGATAAATCATGAAAAAAACAACATTAATTACAGGATTTACAGGGCAAGTTGGCTCACAAATGGCAGATTTCTTGCTAGAAAATACAGACTATGATGTTATAGGTATGATGCGTTGGCAAGAACCTATGGATAATATCTATCATTTAAGCGACAGAATAAATAAAAAAGATAGAATCAGTATTTTTTATGCAGATTTAAATGATTACTCTAGTCTTCAAAAACTTTTCGAGAGTCAAAGGCCTGATGTGATTTTTCACTTAGCAGCTCAGTCTTATCCAAAAACTTCTTTTGATATACCGATTGAAACTTTACAGACTAACATAATAGGCACAGCAAATATTTTGGAAAACATTAGAATTTTAAAGGCAAAAGATGGATATGACCCTGTAGTGCATATCTGCTCTTCAAGTGAAGTTTATGGTAAAGCAAAAGCAGGTGTTAAACTCAATGAAGAAACAGCTTTTCACGGTGCAAGTCCTTATAGCATAAGCAAAATCGGCACTGATTATTTGGGAAAATTTTATGGCGAAGCTTATAATATCCGCACTTTTGTTACAAGAATGGGAACACATAGCGGCCCAAGACGTTCTGATGTGTTTTTTGAAAGCACGGTGGCAAAACAAATTGCTTTGATTGAAGCGGGCTATCAAGAGCCTGTCATTAAGGTGGGAAATTTATCTAGTGTAAGAACTTTTCAAGATTGTCGTGATGCTATAAGAGCTTATTATCTACTTTCTCTTGAAAGTGAAAAAAGAAATATTCCTTGTGGCGAAGCTTTTAATATAGCAGGTGAAGAAGCCTTTAAACTTCCTGAAGTTATAGATATACTTTTAGAATTTTCTACAAGAAAAGATATAAAAATAGAACAAGATGAGCAAAGATTGCGTCCTATTGATGCGGATTATCAAATGTTTGATAACACAAAAATCAAAAGTTATATCAACTGGAAACCCCAAATTCCAGCTAGAAAAATGTTTGAGGACTTGTTAAATCATTGGAGAGATGAGATAAAAAAAGGAAGGATACCATTAAATAGATGAAAACTATACGCACGCAAACTCCTCTTCGCCTTGGTTTAGCAGGTGGAGGGACTGATATAAATTTATATTGTGATAAATACACAGGCTATGTTTTAAATGCAACTATATCTTTATATATACATTGCACTTTGATCGAAAGAGAAGATGGAAAAATCATTTTTGATTCGCCTGATACAAATTCTTACTCTGAATACGAAAGCAGAGAATTCTTAGAAAATGATGGAAAATTAGATATTTTTAAAAGCATTTACAATCGCATTGTAAAAGATTTTACAAAAAAACCTTTAAGTTTTTCTTTGCACACTTATTCAGATGTACCAAGTGGTAGTGGACTAGGTGGAAGCTCAACCTTAGTTGTAGGGGTTATAAAGGCTTTTGCAGAATGGCTTAATCTTCCTTTAGGAGAATACGAAATTGCCAAACTTGCTTATGAGATAGAAAGAGAAGATTTGGGCATAGTAGGTGGAGCACAAGATCAATATGCTGCAACTTTTGGTGGATTTAATTTTATGGAATTTTATGATAATAAAAGAGTAATTGTTAATCCTTTGCGTATTAAAAACTGGACAGCTAGTGAGCTTGAAGCTAGAACTGTACTTTATTTTACAAATATCACAAGAGAAGCAAAAGATATAGAAGAGCATAAAAAAGGAAAACTTGGAGATGAAAAATCTCTCGAAGCTATGCATGCCATAAAACAAGATGCTATAAAGATGAAAGAAGCTTTGTTTAAGGCGGATTTTGATACTTTGGCACAAATTTTAGGCAAGTCTTGGCAGTCAAAAAAAATTATTTCAGAAATCGTTAGTAATGACGAACTTGAAAGAATTTATCATTTAGCTATGCAAAATGGAGCTTATAGTGGCAAAACTAGTGGAGCAGGAGCAGGTGGGTTTATGTTTTTCTTTGTAGATCCTACTAAAAAATACAATCTAATCAAAGCTTTAAGCAAAGAGCAAGGTTATGTGCAAGATTTTTCATTTACAAAAGAGGGAGTTAAATCATGGAAATTATAAAAATGGAAGAGAAAAAAGCAATAAAGTGTCCATTGTGTTATGGAATTCAAAATAAAATATCAATTCATTCTAAAAGAAATATATATGAATCTGTTGCTATTTTGAATAATTATCCAACTCATTGCAATGAAGAAAAATATTGCATAGGAAATGCACATATTGATTTATTTCAATGTGTTGAATGTGGATATATTTTTAATAAAAGTTTTTCATTTGATAAAATTAAAAATATATATGAGCAGGATAATACTTATTATCAGCAAAAATATTTTACAAATAGACTAAGTCAACATATTTTAAAAATAAAAGATTCTATTTTAAAGTATAGTAAAAAATCAGATATTTTTTTAGAAATTGCTCCAGGTCAAGGAGATTTATTATTGGCATTATCTAAAGAGGCTCAAATTTGCTATAGCATAGATCCTTCAACTTTATCGGATAAGTATTGTATTTGTGATAATATTATCCATGTTAAAAGTTTTTTTGATAAAAATATTGTTTACAAATTAAAACATAAAATTAATTTTATCATTTTTAGACATTTATTAGAGCATATAGATACTCCACTAACTTTTCTTCAAGATGTTGTTGATTTGTTAGAGGAAAATGGAATGATATATATAGAAGTTCCAAATGCAAATGATATTTTTAAATTTCGCAGATTTATAGATTTATATCATGATCATTGCGGATATTATCAAAAAGGTGTTATTGCTAATATTATGAAAAAACTAAATTGCGAGTTGGTTGAAGAGGTTTATTATTTCGAAGAACAGCATATGGGACTATTCTTTAGAAAAAAAATATCAAATAATCAAAAATATTTTTATTCTTTATATAACAATTCTCTAAAACATCAAATTTTCAATGATATAATAAATTTTAATACTATATTAAAACATTATAATACTATTGCCCTTTATGGGGGGGGGGGTTCAGTCGCATAGCTTGTTGAATTATATTGATATGAATAATATTTCTAAAATTAACAAAGCTTTTGAAATTAACAAAGAAAAAGTTGGTAAATATATGATTAATTCAGATATTCAAATTAAATTTCCAACTGTTGAGGAATTAAAGAATATAGACTTACTTATTATGACAATTCCATCTCATGAAAAATATGCTTTTGAAAATGAAATTACAGTTTTTATGAATAAAAATGAATATAAAGGTGATATTTTAAAAATGGCTCATGGAATTGATTTAATTAAACAATATTGAGAAGTTATAAAAGGATTATTATGGAGAATTTAAATTCTTATGTAAAAGAACATTTTCAAGAATCAATTTTGGTAAAAGAGCAAATTTTAAAAGATGAGAATTTGATAACTCTTATTAAAAATGCTTCATTAGAAGTCATAAAAGCTTATAAAAATGGTAACAAAACTTTACTTGCAGGAAACGGCGGTAGCGCAGCAGATGCACAGCATATCGCAGGAGAATTTGTAAGTAGGTTTTATTTTGATAGACCTGGTATTGCAAGTATCGCACTTACGACAGATACTAGTGTGCTAACGGCTATTGGCAATGACTATGGTTATGAAAATTTATTTGCTAGACAAGTGCAAGCTCAAGGAGTCAAAGGAGATGTTTTTATAGGCATTTCAACAAGTGGAAATAGTAAAAATATCTTAAAAGCTTTAGAGTTTTGCAAACAAAAAGAAATCATAAGTATAGGCTTAAGTGGAGCTAATGGCGGAGCGATGAATGAACTTTGTGATTATTGTATAAAAGTGCCTTCAACTTGCACGCCAAGAATTCAAGAAGCGCATATTTTAATAGGGCATATTATTTGTGCTATCGTTGAAGAAGAGCTTTTTGGTAAAGGTTTTTCTTGCAAGCAATAATACTTTGCGGTGGCTTAGGAACAAGACTTAAAAGTGTTATAAAGGACATTCCAAAGCCTATGGCACCGATAAATGATAAACCTTTTTTAGAATTTATTTTTGAGTATCTTAAAAAGCAAGACATAAAAGAAGTAATTTTAGCAGTATCATATAAATATGAAGTGATAAAGGAATATTTTAAAGATGAGTTTTTAGGTATAAAAATAAAATACAGTATAGAAAAAGAGCCTCTAGGAACGGGTGGAGCTATAAAAGAGGCTTTGAAATTTATAAAAAACAAGACTTATGTTTTAAATGGTGATACTTTTTTTGACATAGATTTAAGTAAATTAAAGCTAAATGAAGGTAAAATTTGTCTTGCCTTAAAACAAATGAATGATTTTGATAGATATGGCACAGTAAATGTTAATGAGCAAGGTTTTGTGCTTTCTTTTGAGGAAAAGGTATTTAAAAAGCAAGGTTTGATCAATGGTGGAATTTATCTTTTAACTAAAGATATTTTTAAAGATTTTGCTTTGCAGGAAAAATTTTCTTTTGAAGAATTTTTGCAAGAAAATTATAAAAAACTAAAGGCTAGGGCTGAAATTTTTGATGATTATTTTATAGATATTGGCGTGCCTGAGGATTATCATAATTTTATAATCAACCAAAGCCATTTTTAAAGGAGAAACCCTATGTATAACCCAAAATCAGCCACAGAAAGAATAAAAAACCATTTAGCTTATAAACTTGGTCAAACTATGATCGAATATAATAAAAATGGGGGGGGGTGCTTAAGCTTATTTAAAAAGTTTTATAGCATTATAAAACAATATAAAAAAGAAAAATTAATCTATCAAGAAACCATCAAAGTTTTTCCTTCTTTAAAATATCCTAACTTAGAAAAATGTCCTGATTATAAACAAGCTTTAAAATATCAATTTCATTTATCTTATATATTAGGTGAAGTTCTAATCAAAACTTTTAAAACTTGGTATAAAGGAAGTATTTTTACATTAGCTAAAAATATAAAAAAAGCCAATAAAGAATTTCAAATATTTAAAAAAACATTTGATCAATTTAAAATATATGATGTAGAAATTCCTAAAGATCTTTTAAGCAATAAATCTTTATTCTTGGAAAAAATTTTACAAATAGAAAAGTTATTAAAAACCCATAAAGACTATAAACCTATTATAGAAAATATCTTTCATAATTTTGATTATTTTATAAAGAATTTTAACCTTATAGAAGAATGGCTATTGTCAAATGATTTTAATGAAAAATACAAAAAAGAAAACCATCTTTACCCATCTTTACTTGATCCTAAAAAACTTAATGATGAAAAAGAAAAAATAAACTATAAAAACATACCAGCTGAACTTGCATGGGAAATGAATTTGCCTTTGCCTGATAATTATGAATTTGTGT
>NZ_MJWQ01000060.1:0-6716 GCF_001762325.1 Campylobacter sp. BCW_6871
GCTGTAAATTCCTTAGAAGTATTAGCATCTATGCCAAAATCTCATATTTTATATCTAACTCAAAGCTTTAGATGCCCACAAAGCATAGCTACTATTGCCAATTCTTATTTGGGAATTTTAAATGCCCCAAGAGATTTTAAAGGAACGCTAAAACCAAGAAAGGGAAATGATGAAAATGAAGCAAAAGCTATAATATGTAGAACCAATGCTAAACTATTTGATATAGCAGTAGAAAATTTAAATAAAAAATTATTTTTTGTGGGAGGGGTGAATAGTTATAGTTTTGATGAGTTATTAGACATACAAAATCTTCTGTTTAAAAAACACAAATATATCAAAAATCAGTTTATTGCAAAATTTGCCGACTTAAAAGAACTTCTTGAATATATCAACGAAACTAAAGAGGTTGACTTAAAACAAAAAATATTTGTTCTTTTTAAATATGTACATAGCGATATTATAAAGCTTATCAAAGATATTGAAAAAAGCTGTGTTAAAAAACAAGAACAAGCTGATTTGATATTAAGTACAGGACATAAGAGCAAAGGTTTAGAGTGGAATAATGTTGAAATTATTGATGATTTTTTAAACATCAAGCAAGAACTTGAAGAAAGAGAACAAATTACCATAGCAAAAGAAGAATTAAATCTTTTGTATGTGGCAGTTACAAGAGCTAAAAATTCTTTAAACATTAACAAAGATTATTTGCTTGAAAAAGATTTTATAGAAAAAAATTAGAAAGGATAACAATAGAATGAAAATAATTAAAAAACTACAAGAAGATGGAAGCTTTAAAGAGCAAACTTATTATATTCTGTCGATGAAGTTGCAAAAATGTACTCTGTAACCCATACAACAGTTCGTGTATGGAACTCAAGAGATGTTCTAAAAAGCTTTAAATTAGAAAAAGGTTATTACATATCAAAAGAAACCATTCTCGATTTTCAGAAAATAGAAGACCCCCCCCCCCAAAAAAAAGGAGAGGAAAAATGGTTGAAAAATATTATAATAGAGAAGAAATAGCAAAGATGCTTAATGTAAATATCCTAACAATTAGAAATTGGGTTAAGTCAGGATATATTAAGGAATATAAAATTAGTACAAATGTAAGAAAACCATTATATAATCTTGAAGAAATTGAAAAAAATTAAACTCCAATTCAAACAATATATAACAATCAATCACTCGCCTATGCTCTCGCTTCTTTTAGCGGGAGCGATATATATTCAATCAACTCTTTAATATACACTTTTAAATACAATGGTAAAAATATTAAAAAAATAGGAATAAACATAATGTTTATAATTTTCCTAACTTTTATCCTAACTTTTTATTTTTATGCTATTTATAAATATTGTATAGTAGTGTTTTTATTAGCATTATTCAAATCTCGCTAACCGCACCATTATTTAAAATTATAATCATTCAACTTAAAATACCAACTATTCAAAATCAAATTTCAACTTACAATTTCTTAAAGTTACAAAAAATAAAAAATATTGGTTTTTTTTAAAAAACTTAAAAAATATTAAGATTTTTTTTAAGTATAAAGAATATAATTCTATCCGTTTTCAAAAACCATCCCTTAAAAAGGATTATTCAATGTTTGTTTTTATACCATTATTTACAATTTTTATTTTACTTGCAGGCGGATATTTTGCCAAAAGAATTGGCGTTTTAAAGCAAAAACAAGCTAGGACTTTTTTAGATTTTGCTATTATTTTTGCTTTACCTTGTTTGATTTTCGATAAAGCATATCATTTAAATTTTGATTTTTCATTGATTATTTTTATTTTTATTGGATTGTTTAGCTGTATACTAGCAGCTTTTTTTGCTATTCTTATTGGAAAAGTTTTTCATTTTTCTAAAGTAACTTTAGTCAGTATGTTTTTGCTTTCTTGTTTTGGAAATACTATATTTGTGGGTATGCCTATTGTTGCTGGTATATTTAATGACCCACAATTTAGCGCTGAAGTTATATTTTACGATGCTTTAGCCACAACTTTACCTATATCACTTTTTGGACCTTTTATACTTTCTTTGGGAAATGGAGAAAAAGTCAGTTTACTTGCTAATGTTAAAAAAATTCTTAGTTTTCCACCTTTTTTAGCTTTGCTTTTTGGTTTTTTGTGCAAATTAATTACTTTACCTGAATTTATTTTCTCTCCTATTCGTTTATTTGGCGCTTCTGCAACCCCTGTTGCACTTTTTGCCATAGGTTTAGGACTTGGCTTTATGGCGATTAAAACCTCTTACAAACCTACAGTAATTGTCATCTTTGCTAAAATGATTTTAGCTCCTTTATTTTTTGTATTTTGTTTAAAAATATTTAATTTAGAATTAAAAAATTCTACCATTGTTGCTATTATAGAAAGCGCAGCTCCTACTATGACCTTAGCAGGAGCTATGGTAATGAAAGCTAAACTAGATAGCAATTTAGCCGTAAGTGCTGTAGCCTTTGGAGTTCTTTTTGCTTTTGTTTCTATGCCAATTTTAATTTGGGCTTTGTTATAAGCTCAAATTATATGGCTAAATTTTTAGCTAATTCTTTAACTTTTTTAAGATCAACTTTTCCTGAACCTAGGAGGGGAATTTTTTCTATTTGAAAATAATATCTAGGTTTAAAAAGTGTAGGTATATTAGAATTTTTTATAATCTCACATACTCTTTCAAAAATTTCATTATTACATTCTATGAGTAAAGCAATTTGTTCCCCTTTTTTCTCATCTTCTAAAGATGTGGCACAAAATTTAACCACTTCAGTATCTATGAATTTGGCAATTTCTTCTTCTATTGCACCCAAAGAAATCATCTCTCCGCCAATTTTTGCAAAGCGAGAATAACGATCGACAATATATAAAAAACCATCTTCATCCAAATGTCCCTTATCTCCCGTGTTGTACCATCTTATGCCATCAATTTCTTTAATAACTTCATCGGTTTTTTCTTTGTTATTAAGATAGCCTACCATAACTTGATGACCGCCTATAAGTATGAGTCCATCTTCATTTGTTTTTAAATTTTCATAATTATTTGGATTAACAATACGTACCGCAGTTCCAGGTAGAGGCATTCCTACACTTCCTTCTTTATTGGCACGATGTATAAGCCAATAATCCGCATCAAAACGATTTGGTAAATTTACACTCGCTACAGGTGTAGTTTCCGTAGCTCCATAACCTTCAAAAATGCTTTTTTTAAACTTCATTTCAAAAGCAGTTCTTACTTCATTTTTTAGTTTTTCAGCACCTGATACAACTATTCTTAAGCTTTCAAACATTAAAGCATCAAGTTTTTTATTTCTTGCATAAATTCCTAAAAAGGTTGAAGTTCCACACATAATAGTGACATTATTTTTAGCAACAGTTTTGGCAACCCCTAAGGCATCAGTTGGATCTGCAAAAGTGATACTTTTAATACCTTCAAGCAAAGGCAAAAATGTAGTTACGGTAAGTCCAAAAGCATGAAAAGGTGGTAAAGATGAGAGAATGACATCATTGTTTCTTGTGCAAAGCACATCAGAAATTTGTGCTATATTGCTTAAAATATTACGGTTATTGAGCATAACACCTTTTGGAGAACCCTCACTTCCGCTACTAAACAAAATAGCTGCGATGGCAAGATTGTTTTTTGAAGGAGTGAAAATGGTTTTGAGTATAAAACTAGGCATGATACTAACTGCTAACATCATGCTAAAAATTTTAGTTTTTTGCATTTTAAAATCTTCTACAATATCTTCAAAATAAATTAAATGTATATTTGTATCGAAATTTAGGTTTATACCTTTATTTGCTAATTTTTCTAAAAAAGTTTTAGAAGTATAAATTTGTGAAATTTGCGCATTTTTTATAGCTGCTTTTAGAGCTTTTTCTCCAGCAGTAAAATTAAGATTTACTGCAATTTTTTCTGCGATTAAAACAGATAGATTGGTTAAAGAACTTGCAAAAGAAGCAGGTAATAAAATTCCTATAGTTTCCTCTTTAGGAGCATAACTTCCACGCTGAGGGTTAATGTTTAATTCTTTGGATTTTCTTTTAATAAAAAAATTAAGAATTAAACTAAGACTCAACATTTTTCTATAAGAAATATCTCCAGCTAGTGTATCGATAATAGCTATTTGATTTAGATTTTTTTTAGCTGTATCTATCCAAGCTCTTGCTATAGTATGCATAGCTTCGCATTGTGATTTCCAAGCCATAAAAGAAAGTTCAAAAACTTTAGCTTTAACTTCATCTTTTTTAGAATGCAAAGGCATAGCTTTACCAAAAGCTATAGCAATTTTTCTTTTATTTAAAGTGCGGTTTCTTGCTGAAAATTCTTCATCGCTTCTTGAAAAAGCACTACCCCAAAGTCCTCTTATATAAAAAGGAATAATTTTTCCATCATCTTCGCTTAAATATTCACAAGCTAATTCAAATCCTGCTTTAAATTCATTTAATTGTCCATGTCTTGAAAGTGTACCTTCAGGAAACAAGCAAACTAAATTACCTTCTTTGATATGCTTTGCTATCAGTTCTAAACTCGTCTTACTTCCCGTGCTTGATACAGGAATAATGCCAAATTTATCAAGAAAAAATTTAATATACCATTTAGAATAAATGCTTCTTTCCATAACAAAATAAATTTTTCTTGGAATTGCCATTTGTACAACAGCCCAATCAATAAAAGAAATATGATTACCCAAAAGCAAAGCTCCGCCTTTTTCTGGTATATTTTCAAAACCTTCTACAAGTAAGCGGTATCGTTGTAAAAAAGCTATGCTTAAAAGTATACGCACTAAAGAAAAGGGAAATTTTAAAAGTATATAAAAACCTCCTATAAAGGTTACTAAAGTAATAAAATAAAACAAATAAACCACATTGATTTCAAATTTTGCAAATAAAGTTGCTAAGACTAAAAATCCTAACATGGCAATATTTTGAAAAAAATTATTTCCTGCAAGAATTTGCCCCAATTCATTTTCTTTGGCATGAAATTGGATTAAAGTATTTAAAGGAACGATAAAAAGAGCTCCACAAAATCCAAAAAAGAAAAATAAAAAACTATAACTTAATAAACTTATAAAATAAGGCATTAAAAAAGCCATTAAAAACATACCCAATGCACCAAGTGGAATAAGTCCAAGTTCTATATAATTTTTTGAAAATTTACCAGCTACTAAAGAGCCTAAAATCACTCCTATACCAGAAAAAGCGAGTGAAATTTGCACATAAAAAGTATTTTCTATGAAAAGTTCATTTTTGACAAAGACAGGAAAGCTAACAAGATAAAGTTGAGATATAGCCCAAAAAAATGAAATTCCTATTATGCAAAGCCAAATAGTTTTATTTTTAAAAACAAGCTTAAGATTATTTATTAGAAGTTTTCCATGAATATAGTCTTTTTTATTAAAAACTAAATCTTTATTTGTTTGTTTGAGCTTAGGTAAACGCCACGCAAAAAATACTTCGATACAAGAAAATAAAATTAGCACAATTCCTAAAGGCGCTACTTCTTTTAAAATTTCATCTGTTTGATTATATGTAGAGCTATAAAGACTTTCAAAACTTAAAGAAAATAAAGCCATTCCTGCTAAGATTGCCATAATGCTTACTGCATTAATTACACCATTGCCCATAGCAAGAAAGTCTTTTCCTACAAGTTCTTTGATAAAACCGTATTTGCTTGGTGAATAAATCGCTGCTTGTGCTCCCATTATAAAAGTAAAAATAAAAGCCATCCAAAAAGCACCGCTATAGTAACAAATGCAAATTATTAAAGTGAGTATAACATTGAAAATTGCTGAAATTTTCATTACAATATTTTTTGGATATTTATCCGCTAAAAAACCCGAGGGAGAAAGCATAAGAATAAAAGGAAGTAAAATCAAAGCATTAACTATAGCATTTAAAAATAATTGCTCACTTCCTTCATAGGCCTTATAAATAGTATTTTGAATAATAATTTTATGTCCCAAATCCACAAAAGCATTGATGAATGCTATAAGTAAAAAAGGAATTAATCCGTAAATTTTCAAAAAAGATTTTTTTTGCATTATTTAAACCTCGTCAATTAGCACTTATTTTACAAATTTAGGAAAATTATCTATATTATCTTTTAAAATAATTCCATCGATTTTTAATTTATAAAATTTTTTAAAATTCTCTAATTTATCAACAATCATTAAAACCCTACTATCAAAAACATAAAATTCTGCAACCTTGCTAGCAAATTTTGCAAGTTTTTTATCATTGCATAGCAAAAATTTAGCTCCTAAAGCATTGGCTAAAAATATCTCGTCTTTATTTTGCACTAAAATAGCAAATTCAAAATCATTTTGACTTAAATAAGAAATCAATTTTTCATCATAAACAATACAATAAACTTTATTATCTTTAACTTCTTCAACACTTTCAATAAAGGAAAAATCTAAATTTTTTAATAATTTATGTCCAATAATAAGCATTTTTTTCCTTAGCTCTATTTTTTATTATTTTGCAAATTATACTTATAAAATTGTTACCAAGCAAGATGGCGCAGCGGACGGGGCTCGAACCCGCGACCTCCGCCGTGACAGGGCGGCATTCTAACCAGCTGAACTACCGCTGCATCCAAAGTAAAGAAGTAGAGATTATAAAACCTATTTATGATTTTATAAAATGGTGGTCACTATAAGACTCGAACTTATGACATCCACCTTGTAAGGGTGGCGCTCTACCAACTGAGCTAAGCGACCT
>NZ_MJWQ01000061.1:0-20141 GCF_001762325.1 Campylobacter sp. BCW_6871
GCTGTAAATTCCTTAGAAGTATTAGCATCTATGCCAAAATCTCATATTTTATATCTAACTCAAAGCTTTAGATGCCCACAAAGCATAGCTACTATTGCCAATTCTTATTTGGGAATTTTAAATGCCCCAAGAGATTTTAAAGGAACGCTAAAACCAAGAAAGGGAAATGATGAAAATGAAGCAAAAGCTATAATATGTAGAACCAATGCTAAACTATTTGATATAGCAGTAGAAAATTTAAATAAAAAATTATTTTTTGTGGGAGGGGTGAATAGTTATAGTTTTGATGAGTTATTAGACATACAAAATCTTCTGTTTAAAAAACACAAATATATCAAAAATCAGTTTATTGCAAAATTTGCCGACTTAAAAGAACTTCTTGAATATATCAACGAAACTAAAGAGGTTGACTTAAAACAAAAAATATTTGTTCTTTTTAAATATGTACATAGCGATATTATAAAGCTTATCAAAGATATTGAAAAAAGCTGTGTTAAAAAACAAGAACAAGCTGATTTGATATTAAGTACAGGACATAAGAGCAAAGGTTTAGAGTGGAATAATGTTGAAATTATTGATGATTTTTTAAACATCAAGCAAGAACTTGAAGAAAGAGAACAAATTACCATAGCAAAAGAAGAATTAAATCTTTTGTATGTGGCAGTTACAAGAGCTAAAAATTCTTTAAACATTAACAAAGATTATTTACTTGAAAAAGATTTTATAGAAAAAAATTTAGAAAGGATAACAATAGAATGAAAATAATCAAAAAATTACAAGAAGATGGAAGCTTTAAAGAGCAGGCTTATTATTCTGTCGATGAAGTTGCAGAAATGCACTCTGTAACCCATACAACAGTTCGTGTATGGATCTCAAGAGGTCTTCTAAAAAGCCTCAAATTAGGAAAAGGTTATTATATATCAAAAGAAACTATTCTTAATTTTCAAAAAACAGATAGTTTACCAAAAGAAAATAAGGAGAAAAAATGAACAGAACGGTAAAAGATAAGCATGTTGGAACGAGAGATTTTTTGTTTAATAAATATAAAAAAATGACCTTCAGTAGAAAAGAATGTGCTGAAATTCTTGGTGTATCTTTACAGACTTTAGATAGATTAACAAAAAATAAGAAGATAGAATCTATGGGTGTATCTCGTTATGTGTTATTCTCTATTGAAGAAATAGCTAAAATTATATCAGGGGTTAAATCTTTAAAATGAGATTTAGCCATACAAATTATTGAATTTTCAAAAGTATATGTTATAGTATATGTTATTTGGATATTTAATTTCTAAAGTATGGATACTTAGTAATTTTATTAGTAAATCACACGCCTGCTAAATCCACCATTCTATTATAAGTTATAGACTCTCTCTTTAAAATAATAATTTTTAGTCCTTTAAATATTTCGGTCTTGTGTAAAAAAATATGTGATGTGATTTTTTGAAAGATAAAGTGGTGGTTAGAGGCAGAATCGAACTGCCGACACGCAGATTTTCAGTCTGCTGCTCTACCGACTGAGCTATCCAACCACTTAGTTTGATAAAGTAAAAATGTAATTGTATCTTTTTTTCTTTAATTTAAGTTTAAATACAAAAATAAAATTTTATTTCCCTTAAAGTTTTAATAAGATAGAATACCCGCTTTAGATCATTATCAAATGGAAATTTTTTGAAACAATTTGGACTAGATAGACGAACTTTTAAAATTTTACTAGCTGGTTATATTATTATTGCATTGTTTGGGGCTTTATTGCTACATTCAAGCTGGGCACATACAACTCCTATTGATTTTTTAGATGCCTTTTTTACAAGCACATCTGCTGTTAGTATGACAGGATTAGCAGTTAAGAACACTGCGGTTGATTTTACCTTAGCAGGACAAATTATTATCTTGGCTTTGGTGCAAATTGGAGGCTTGGGATATATGGGTATAGGTTTGTTTGTTTATATACTCATACGCAAAAAAGTGGGATTTAGTGCAAGAAATTTACTAAAAGAGTCTTTATTTTATCCATCAATGGATGGTTTATTTAAATTTTTTAAAAAGGTTTTACTGTTCATTTTTACTATAGAATTGATAGGTGCTATACTTCTTACCATGCGTTTTGCCCTTGAAATGAATTTTAAGAAAGCTTTATGGTTTGGAATTTTTCATTCTATTAGCGCTTTTAATAATTCTGGGTTTACCATATTTGAACATGGACTTATAGCTTATAAACATGATATAGCAATTAATCTTATTATTACTTCTTTGATTATTATTGGAGGGCTTGGATATTTTGTTTTGGTTGAATTATACTTTTTTCAAAGAAAAAAATTGCAAAATTTAAGCCTACATACAAAAATGGTTGTTGTTGCAAGTATTTTTCTTATTTTCTCTTCAACGCTTATTATTTTTGCTTTTGAATACTCAAATCCTCAAACTATAGGACATTTTTCATTTTTTGATAAAATTTTAAGCTCATATTTTATCGCTATTAATTACCGCACAGCAGGATTTAACACCTTAGATATGGGACATTTGCATGATGCGAGCTTATTTTTTGGATCATTGTTTATGGTTATTGGTGGTGCACCAGGTGGAACAGCTGGGGGTATGAAAGTAACAACTGTAATGGTTTTGTTACTCTATGCTTATTGGAGTATCCGCAATGGAAGAGTTAGAATTTTTGGACATGAAATTCCAAGAGAAACTATATCTAAAGCTTTTATTATAGCTGTAGGTTCAGCTGTTTATATAGTAATAGCTGTTATTTTGCTTTCCTTGCTAGAGTCAAAATTTGATTTTATAGCCTTGCTTTTTGAAACTTCTTCAGCTTTTGCAACCGTAGGAATTTCAGTAGGAAATGGTGGAACTTTATCTTTATGTGCTTTGTTTAGTGATCCTAGCAAGGTGATTATCATCATTATGATGCTAAGTGGTAGGATAGGTGTTTTTGCTTTTTTGCTCTCGGTATTCAAACAAGACAAAGCTATTCATTTAAAATTCCCTGAAGGAAAGGTTAATTTATAAAGGTAAAATCGTGAAAAATCTTAATTATGGAATCATAGGACTTGGAAAATTTGGATCAGTTGTAGCAGATGAACTCATTGCTGGAGGTCATACTGTTATCGTTGCGGATAAAGATGAGGAAGCTTTAAAAAGTATACAAAATCCTCCAAGCTATGCTTATATTTTAGATTCTACAAATATTTCAGCCCTAAAAGAAGCAGGCTTTCATGATGTTGAAGTTGTTATTGTTAGCATAGGAGAAAATGTTGAAAAATCAATCCTTACTCTTATGGCGCTTAAAGATATAGGTGTTAAAAATATCATTGCTAAAGCAACCTCTAATATCCATGGTCAAATTCTTTCTAAGTTAGGTGCAACAAAGGTTATTTATCCTGAAAAAGAAAGTGCTAAAAGACTAGTAAAAGAATTTTTAACTAAAGATGCTGATTATGAAGTTTTTGATCTTTCAGCAAATACTATACGAGCTATTAAGATCAATATAGATGAAAAATTAGCAGGAAATTCTTTAAAACATATAGCACAAAATATGAAAGTGATTTCTTATAAAAAATTAAATAGCGACTGGGAAATATTGCCTGATTTAGAAACCACGACAGTTTATAGTGGAGATGTTGTAATACTCCTTGGAACAGTTAAAGAACTTAGAGAATTTGAACACTAAACAAGATTTAAAGCCTTGCAAGCCTTTACAAAACGCTTTAAGGCTGTTTTTTCTTTGGTAGAAATTTTATGATATATAACTTCATCTAAATAATATCTAACATCTTTTATATCTAAATCCCTTGTTTTGGCATAATTTTGCAGTATATAATAAGGAATTTTAATCTTTGTTTTTGGAAATTTTTTCAAAATTTGTTTATATAAAGCTTTTTTTTGCACACAAGAAAATCTAGCAAAAACAAAAGGCAATCCTGTTTTTTCGTGCCATTTTGCACATAAATCGATATATTTAGAAGGATCTTTTAGATAAAGCTTTAAAGCCTTATCACCTATAATTACTTTTCCATCTTGTTTTAATACTTTAGCTAAAGCATTTGAAGTTGCTGAACTTGGATCTTTGGCATTTGATGTATTTTTTTCTACTAATACACTTAAAACTCTTTTATTAGCACAAATACCCAAATCTAAATTTTTATATTTTTTTCTAGCACTTTCTATGCTTGAAATGATAGCTGCATCAATTCTTCTATAAAATAAATCTTTATTTAGCTTACTTGGAACTCCTTTTTTATACTCCATACTTGCTTTATAACCATTAGGTAGGGGATATTTCTTAAGATATATATGTAAAGGTAAAAGATTAATATAATCAATTTTTCCAAAAATCATCTCTTTTAAAGAGTGTTAAACACTCTATCTCCTGCATCTCCAAGCCCTGGGATAATATAACCTTTTTCATTTAAACCTTCATCAATACAAGCCACAAAAACTTCTACATCATCATGCATTTGGCTAAATTTTTGCAAACCTTGTGGAGTAGCAAGTATGGATATAAATTTTATTTTTTTAACTCCTTGGCTTTTTAAAAAATTACAAGCCTCTATAGCAGTTCCACCTGTAGCAAACATAGGATCTATGACAATAGCGGTGCGTTTTTTTGCATCTTTGGGAAGTTTTTGAAAATAAAAATCCGCCTTTAAAGTTTCTTCATTTCTTACAAATCCCAAAAATCCAACACTTGCATCAGGAATCATCTTAAAAACACTTTCAAGCATTCCTAATGCAGCTCTTAAAATAGGGCAAATCATAATTTTTTCATCAAGTTTTTTTACTGTAGTTTTTTGTATAGGTGTTGAAATTTCAATTTCTTTTAAAGAAAAATCTTTACTCGCTTCAAAAAGTAAAAAAGATGAAATTTCATCGATTAACATGCGAAATTGAAAGGGCTTTGTCTCTTTAGCCCTTAAAATTCCTAATTTATGTTCGATCAATGGATGATTGATACAATGAATATTTTTCAATTTAAGCTTTCAAAATAAGCTTTCTCGTTAAAATTTTTTACCTTAGCCACACCATCTTTTACCGCAACTGCTGCTACAGCTGTACTTACTGCAGCTTTTACTCTTTCATCAAAAGGTTTTGGTATGACATAATCTCTTCCAAATTCTAAAGCGCTTAAATTATAAGCCTTTTTAACCGCATCACTTACAGGAAGTTTTGCAAGATCTGCTAATGCTTTAGCAGCAGCTACTTTCATATTTTCAGTGATTTTACTTGCACGCACATCTAAAGCCCCGCGAAAAATAAAAGGAAAACCTAAAACATTATTGATTTGATTTGGATAATCACTTCTTCCTGTTCCTACAATCGCATCTTTTCTAAGTCTAGCCACATCTTCAGGCATCACTTCAGGGATAGGATTTGCCAAAGCAAAAATTACAGGATCTTTTGCCATACTTAAAACCATTTCATCATCAAGAATTTTTGGCGCACTAAGTCCTAGGAAAACATCAGCTCCTTTTAAAACTTCTTTTAAAGTCTTTTCCTTAGAATCAACAGCAAATTCAAGCTTTTGAGGAGTTAAATCATTTCTATCCTTAGAAACAACACCTTTGCTATCTACTAAAATAATATTTTCGACCCCTAAATTTCTATACATCTTAGCACTTGCTATACCTGCGGCACCTGCGCCACTTACAACCACCTTAATGTCTTTAAATTTTTTACCACTTATCTCCATAGCATTCATAAGTCCCGCAGTTGAAATAATAGCCGTTCCATGCTGATCATCATGCATTACAGGAATTCCTAAATCTTGCAAAGCCGCTTCAATTTCAAAACATTTTGGAGCAGCTACATCTTCTAAATTTATCCCACCCACAGTCGGAGCCAAAGCCTTGCAAAAATTTACAATCTCTTCTATACTATGAACATTAATTTCTATATCATAAGCATTTACATTTGCAAATTTTTTAAACAAACAAGCCTTACCTTCCATAACAGGTTTTGAAGCCTGTGCTCCTATGTTTCCAAGTCCTAAAACAGCAGAACCATCGCTAACTATAGCTACCAAATTAGCCTTGTTTGTATAAGTATAAGCAAGCTCATTATCTTTAGCGATTTCAAGGCAAGGTTCTGCAACTCCTGGGCTATACGCCAAAGATAGATCATAACTTGTAGCCATTGGCTTACTTGGCACAATATCAATTTTCCCACCTAAATGGTATTTTAAAGCTTCTTCTTTTAAATTCATTTTATTTTCCTCTAACTTTTAAAAAATTTTCTATTCTTTTTTTACACTCATCAACCCCTAAAAATTCTAATACTTCAAAAATACTAGGACTTACCGCACTCCCTGTTAAAGCTATGCGTATAGGCTGAGCCAAATCTTTTAACTTTGCTTCTTTTTTTTCTAAAAAATCATTTGTAAAATCTTCAAAATCTTTACCTGTTTTTTGATCTTTAAGCGTATTAGCAAATACTTGGAGCAATTCTAAATTATTTTCGTTAACAAATTTTTGCACTGCATTTTCATCATAATTTTGCGGCGTATTAACTATGCTTTTTGCACCATTGATAATATCATGCAAGGTTTTTGCACGCTCTCTTAATAAATCAAGTAAAAATCCTGCCTTTTCATAAACAGATAAATCAAAGCCAAGATCTTTAAGCTGACGGTTAATCTCTTCAAAAGGTAAAGTTTTAATATAATGAGTATTAAGCCATTCAAGCTTTTTAGCATTATAACAAGATGCGCTTTTATTGATATGATAAGGATCAAAAAGTTTTTTCAAATCTTCTAGTGAAAAAACCTCATCATCACCGTGACTCCAACCTAAACGCACAAGAAAATTAAGCAAAGCTTGAGGTAAAATTCCCATTTCTTTGTATTCCATAACATCAGTTGCCCCATGTCTTTTTGAAAGCTTTTTACCATCTTCTCCATGTATCATAGCCACATGAAAAAATTTAGGAATTTTAAAACCCAATGCTTCATAAAGCACAATTTGTTTAGGAGTATTTGAAAGATGATCATCCCCACGAATCACATCACTTACCCCCATTAAAGCATCATCAATAACAACAGTAAAATTATAAGTTGGAGTTCCATCACTTCTTGCAATGATAAAATCATCCATTATATCCTCTGCTTTAAATTTTACCTCGCCTTTAATCCCATCTTCAAAAACAATCTCGCCGCTTTGAGGTGCTTTAATACGCACAACAGGTTCTATACCCTGAGGTGGCGTGCCTGTAAATTCTCTATATCTTCCATCATATCTTGGGCGCTCTTTGGCGGCTTCTTGCTTGGCGCGCAATTCTTCTAATTCTTCTTTACTCATATAACAATAATACGCCTTGTCTTCATCTAAAAGCTTTTTGACATATTCTTTATAAAGATCAAAACGCTCTGATTGGTAAGTTACTTCTCCATCATGTTCTAAACCGCACCATTTAAAAGCTTCGATAATTGCTTTAGTAGCTTCTTTGGAATTTCTTTTTAAATCCGTATCTTCAATACGAAGTAAAAAATTTCCACCATTTTTTCTAGCGTATAAATAATTATAAAGAGCTGTTCTAAGTCCACCTATGTGCAAATACCCTGTTGGGCTTGGAGCAAAACGCGTTGTAAGTTTTTCGTGCATTTTTTGCCTTTTCTTAAATTTTTATTGATATAATGCGATATTTATACTTAAATAAAGGTTTGAAATGAAAAAAATTTTATTAAGTTTTGCATTTTTTGCAAGTTTAGCTAGTGCAAATACCATTAATGCTATAGCTGTAGTTGTAGACAAAGAGCCTATCACGACTTATGATATAGATCAAACTATGAAAGCACTTAAAATTGATAGAAATAAAGCTTTAGGCGTACTCATCAATGAAAAAATGGAAATTTCACAAATGAAACAACTGGGTATTGTAGTCAATGATCTAGAGCTTGATGATGCTATAAATAAAATGCTTGCTCAAAACAAAACTACTTTAAATGCTTTCAAAGCAAATTTAAAATCCAAAAATCAAAGCTATGGACAATTTCGTGCAAATTTAAAAAAAGATTTAGAAAAAAGAAAGCTTTATGAAAAAATCGCAAGTATGGCAAAAACTGATTTTAGTGATGATGGAGCAAAAAAATTTTTCGAACAAAATAAAGATAAATTCACTTTTTATACACAAATTAATGCAAATATTTATTTATCAAACAATCCTCAAACTTTAGAAAATATCAAAAATACAAAAAAAACAATCCTTAAACCACAAAATGCATCTTTAAACACAAGCAATGCCGATCCAAGACTTTTAGGGCTTTTATCGCAAATTCCTGTTGGAGGGTTTTCCCCTGTTTTAAATGGAAAAAATGGCTATGAACTTTATGAAGTTAAAAGCAAAGATGGAGCACAAACTCCTGAATACGAACAAGTTAAAAATGAAGTTTTAAACGCTTATGTAAGCGAACAAAGACAAAATTTCATACAGGATTATTTTGATAAACTCCGCTCTAAAATCAATATAGAATATTTAAGATAAAAATTACAATTAAAATTTCCCTTTAATAGGGAAATTTTAATGTCTTGCAAGATAATTTGTATCGTAATTATTATTAATAAAATCAGGATTTTCCATCATAGAAAGATGAAATTCTTTGGTTGTTTTTATCCCACTTATAAGTAACTCATCTAAAGCTACTTTCATTTTTGCAATAGCTTTATTGCGATCTTCTGCCCAAACTACAAGCTTACCTATCATAGAATCATAATAAGGAGGCACGCTATAGTCTTGATAACAATGACTTTCCATTCTGACATTGCGTCCTGCGGGTGGAATGTATTTAGTAATCTTGCCTGGACTTGGCAAGAAAGTTTTAGAATCTTCTGCCGTGATTCTACATTCTATAGAATGCCCATTAAGCTTAATACTTTCTTGAGATGGCAAGGCATAACCTTCTGCCACCTTAATCATTTGTTCTATGATATCAATCCCACTTACCATTTCACTTACACAGTGTTCAACTTGCAAACGTGTATTCATTTCTATAAAATAAAAGTCTAAATTTTTATCAACTAAAAACTCAAAAGTTCCCGCACCTTCATATCCTATAGCTTTGGCTGCCTTAATAGCAGTTTCATGAAGCCTAGTGCGTGTTTTTTCATCAAGCAAAATCGCGGGAGATTCTTCGATAAGTTTTTGATGGCGTCTTTGCATAGAACAATCTCTTTCACCCACATGAATCACATTACCAAAACTATCTCCTATAACCTGCACTTCTATATGGCGCGGATTTTGAATATATTTTTCCATATACATAGTTCCATCGCCAAATGCTGTCATAGCCTCGCTTTCAGCTGACCAATACGCTTTTTCAAGATCTTTTTCATTTTCAACCACACGCATACCACGACCACCACCACCTGCAGCTGCTTTTAAAATCACAGGATAGCCTATTTCTTTAGCAAGTTTTTTAGCTGCTTCAGCTCCTGCTAAAGCCCCATCACTTCCTGGGATTACAGGCACGCCTGCTCTTTGCATTACTTGTTTAGCTTTTGATTTATCACTCATTAAATTCATAGCTTCTACAGAAGGACCTATAAATTTGATGTTATGTTTAGCACAAATTTCAACAAAATTTTGATTTTCACTTAAAAATCCATATCCTGGAAAAATCGCATCTGCTTCAGCAATTTCAGCTGCTGTGATAATAGCTGGGATATTTAAATAACTTTCAGAACTTCTTGCTTTTCCTATACAAATGCTTGCATCAGCGTATTTTAAATATAAAGCATCTTTATCTGCTTCAGAATACACACAAATTGCTTTTTTACCCATTTCTTTAATCGTTCTTAAAGCGCGTAGTGCTATTTCTCCACGATTAGCAATTAATATGCTTTTAATTTCCATTTTATAATTTCTCCACCGCAAATAAAGGCATTCCAAATTCTACAGGCTGACCATCAGCAACTAAAATTTCAGCGATCCTGCAATCAAATTCCGCTTCAATTTCATTCATGATTTTCATCGCTTCGATAATAGCTATAGTATCGCCTTTTTTAACCGTGCTACCCACTTTTACAAAAGGTGCTGCACCTGGGCTTGGAGCTTGATAGAAAGTTCCCACCATAGGGCTGTTTATACTTGGCTTGTTTGATTTTGCATTTTGACTAGGTTGAGCTTCATTTACAACACTTACATTGATAGGTTGTGGAGCTGGAACTGGAGGACAAACAGGAGCTGGAACATCGCAACACATATCTCTTTCAAGTTCTATTTCAAAACCATCTTGTTCTTTGATCTTAATTTTACTAATATTTGCTTCAGCAAAAAGGTTTACTAACTCTTTAATTTCTTCTTTTGTCATAAAATTCTCCTAAAATTTAAGAACTTAATCTTGTATTATATAAAAAAACTTAAAATTTAACTTTAAAAAAGAAAAAAATCATAAAAAATATAGATTTTTTAGGTTATAATCCTTATAAAAAATTACAAATATTAAAAGGTTAAAAATGGGCTTAAAAGCAGATAACTGGATAAGAAAAATGGCATTAGAATACAAGATGATCGAGCCATTTTGCGAAGCAAATATAGGAAAAGGTGTAATAAGCTATGGACTTTCAAGTTATGGCTATGATATACGCGTAGGGCGTGAGTTTAAAATTTTTACCAATGTTAATTCAACCGTAGTAGATCCAAAAAATTTCGTAGAAGAAAATGTAGTAGATTTTGAAGGTGATGTATGTATAGTTCCTGCAAATTCTTTTGCCCTAGCTAGAACTATAGAGTATTTTAAAATGCCTGATGATGTTTTAGCTATTTGTCTTGGCAAAAGCACTTATGCAAGATGTGGTATCATCGTCAATGTTACTCCTTTTGAACCAGGTTTTGAAGGACATATCACTATAGAGATTTCAAACACTACGCCTTTACCTGCAAAAATTTATGCCAATGAAGGCATAGCACAAGTGTTGTTTTTACAAGGCGATGAAAAATGTGATACCACTTATAAAGACAAAAAAGGCAAGTATCAAGCCCAAACTGGCATAACCTTGCCAAGAATTTTAAAATAGGAACACTTGTTGCTTTAATTTTAAAAAAACTTAAGCAAAGGAAGGCAAAATGTTTAACAAAAAAAATATCTTAATCACAGGTGGAACAGGCTCTTTTGGAAAAACCTATACTAAGGTTTTGCTAGAAAATTATAAACCTAATAAGATTATCATTTATTCTCGTGATGAGCTTAAACAATTTGAAATGGCAAGCGTTTTTAATGCTCCTTGTATGCGTTATTTCATAGGAGATGTAAGAGATAAAGAGCGTTTAAGTGCCGCTATGCGTGATGTGGATTTTGTTATACATGCTGCTGCGATGAAGCATGTGCCTATTGCTGAATATAACCCTATGGAATGCATAAAAACAAACATCCACGGTGCGCAAAATGTTATCGATGCTTGTTTTGAAAATGGGGTTAAAAAATGTATCGCTCTTAGTACAGATAAGGCTTGCAATCCTGTAAATTTATACGGCGCAACCAAACTTGCAAGCGATAAGCTTTTTGTCGCTGCAAACAACATAGCAGGCAATAAACAAACACGCTTTAGCGTTACAAGATATGGCAATGTTGTAGGTTCAAGAGGTTCAGTAGTGCCTTTCTTTAAAAAACTCATCAGCGAAGGAGCTAAAGAACTTCCTATCACCGATACAAGAATGACTCGTTTTTGGATCAGCCTTGAAGATGGAGTGAAATTTGTACTGAGTAATTTTGAAAGAATGCACGGAGGAGAAATTTTCATCCCTAAAATTCCTTCAATGAAAATCACCGATCTAGCTCATGCTTTAGCTCCTAATTTAAGCCATAAAATCATAGGTATAAGAGCGGGAGAAAAACTACATGAAATCATGATTTCAAGCGATGATAGTCATTTAACCTATGAATTTGAAAACTACTATGCTATAAGCCCGAGTATTAAACTTGTGGATAAAGATAATGACTTTAGCATCAATGCCCTAGGCGAAAAAGGGCAAAAAGTAAAAGATGGTTTTTCTTATAGTTCGGATAATAATCCTTTATGGGCAAGTGAAAAAGAACTTTTAGAAATCATCAATCACACCGAAGGTTTTTAAAATGCTTACTTATTCTCATCAAAACATCGATCAAAGCGATATAGATACGCTTACAAAAGCTTTAAAAGATGAAATTTTAACAGGGGGTAAAAAGGTAGATGAATTTGAAGAAGCCCTTTGCGAATATGTGGGTGTAAAACATGCTTGTGTATTAAATTCAGCTACTTCAGCCCTTCATCTTGCCTACACGGCACTAGGTGTCCAAGAAAAAATCGTTTTAACCACCCCTTTAACCTTCGCTGCTACGACTAATGCGGCCTTAATAGCTGGAGCTAAGGTAGAGTTTATCGACATTAAAAACGATGGCAATATCGATGAAAAAAAACTAGAAGCAAGACTTTTAAAAGATAGTAAAAATATAGGAGCTATTAGCGTGGTGGATTTTGGGGGAAATAGCGTTGAAATAGATGAAATTTCAAACCTTGCTAAAAAATACAATATCCCTTTAATCGATGATGCAAGCCATGCTTTAGGCGCTTTGTATAAAAGTGAAAAAGTGGGGAAAAAAGCTGATCTTTCTATCTTTTCTTTTCACCCTGTTAAGCCTATTACCACTTTTGAAGGTGGAGCCGTGGTGAGTGATAATGAAGAGCTTATCGCTAAAATCAAGCTTTTAAGAAGTCATGGTATCGTTAAAAAAAGACTTTGGGATAGTGATATGGTAGAACTTGGCTATAATTACCGCTTAAGTGATGTTGCTTGTGCTTTAGGGATAAACCAGCTTAAAAAACTCGATCACAATCTTGAAAAAAGAGAAGAAATCGCAAGTTTTTACGATAAAGAATTTGAAAAAAATCCTTATTTTTCCACGATAAAAATCAAAGATTATAAAAAAAGCTCAAGACATTTATACCCTATCTTGCTTTTTCCTGAATTTTATTGTCAAAAAGAAGAACTTTTTGAAAGCTTACTTCATGCAGGAATTGGCGTACAGGTACATTATAAACCAACTTATGAATTTAGTTTTTATAAAAAACTCTTAGGAGAAATCAGACTCCAAAATGCGGATAATTTTTACAAAGCCGAGCTTAGCATACCTTGTCATCAAGAAATGAATCTAAAAGATGCAAAATTTGTAAAAGATACTTTATTTAGCATTCTTGAAAAAGTTAAAAAGGGATATTGTGAATAAGCTAGACTTTAGAAGTCAAGATTTTAGCCAAACTGGAAAGGCTATGTATGAACTAGCTTGCGAACTTTTTCCTATCCCTAGAAGCATCACAGGGCAAGGTTTTAGAGATAGTTTAGAAATTTTAAATAAAACTCTGGGGGGGGGTATAATCAAATTTCACTCTATAAAAAGTGGTACAAAGGTTTTTGACTGGATAGTCCCTGATGAATGGAATGTTAAAGAAGCCTATATCATCACTCCAGAAGGAGAAAAAATTTGTGATTTTAAAAAGCATAATCTACACCTTCTAAACTATAGCGAAGCCATCGATCAAGAAATCGAACTAGAAGAACTTCAAGATCATCTTTACTCCATAGAAGAAATGCCCGATGCTATTCCTTATGTAACGAGTTACTATAAAAGGCGTTGGGGATTTTGTCTCACGCATAATGAAAGAAAAAAACTCAAAAAAGGCAAATACAAAGTCTATATCAATGCGAAACATGATGAAAATGGGGTTTTGGATTATGCTGATTTTATCCTACCTAGTACGCAAAATTCAAAAGATGAAATTTTAATTTCAACCTATCTTTGTCATCCTTCCATGGCAAATAATGAGCTTAGTGGTCCTGTGGTGGCTATTTTCCTAGCAAAATGGCTTTTGAGTTTAAAAGAAAGAAAGTATAATTACCGCTTTGTCATCATTCCTGAAACCATAGGCTCTATAGTCTATCTTAGCAAACATTTAGAGCATTTAAAAAAACATGTTAAAGCAGGCTTTGTGCTTTCTTGCTTAGGCGATGATCATGCTTACTCACTCATACACACACCTAAAGAAAACACTCTAAGCGATAAAGTTGCCTTGCATACGCTTAAAAATAAAGAAAATTTTAAAGCATTTAGTTTTCTAGATCGTGGAAGCGATGAAAGACAATACAACGCTCCGCTTGTAAATCTTGGCATAGTAGGAGTATGTCGCACAAGATACCTAGAATACGAACAATACCACACTAGTAAAGATAATCTAAATTTTATCTCTGAAAAAGGTTTAATGGGTGGACTTTCAAGCATGCAAGAAATGATTTTAAATTTAGAAATCAACGCTGTATATGAAAACACCATAGTATGCGAACCTAATCTTGGCAAAAGAGGACTATATCATACCCTTAGCACTGCCAATGACATTCCTTTGGCTTGTAATTTTCTAGCTTACTGTGATGGAGAAAATGATATCATCGATATAGCCAATATCTTAAACATGCAAGCTTATGAATTTAAAGAACTTTTAAAAAAAATAAAATTTTATGGACTAGTAAAATGAAATATTTTTTAGAACACAATGGCAAAAAATACTCCGATAAAGATTTAATAGATGCTTTCTATCAACTAGGTATAAAAAGAGGTGATATTTTATGCGTACATACAGAACTTTTTAACTTTGGCATACCTTTGCTTCCTAAAAATGAATTTTTACAGACTATACTCAATTGTTTTTTTGAAGTTATAGGCAAAGAAGGCACTTTGATCATGCCAACCTTTACTTATAGTTTTTGCAAAAATGAAGTTTATGACAAAATAAATTCCAAAACAAAAATGGGAGCATTAAATGAATATTTTCGCAAACAAACAGGAGTAAAACGCACAAACGATCCTATATTTTCTTTTACTATAAAAGGAGCAAAAGAAGAATTATTTTTAAAAGATACAACAAGTTGTTTTGGAGAAAATTGTGTTTATGAGGTTTTAACCAAAGAGAATGGAAAATATATGACATTTGGAGGCCAAGGACATACACTAACACATTATGCAGAAGAACAATTTAATGTATTTTACAGATATCATAAAATTTTCTCTGGAATTTTAATTGATGAAAACAATATATCATACAATAAAACCATTAGTTATTATGTTAGAAAACTTGACATATCTTCTGAGCCCAATTTAATTAACATTATTAATATTGTTAATAGTACTAAAAATTTTAAAAAAAATAATTTTGCAGGAGATCATATAAACATTTACAACGCTAAAGAATATATAGAAATTTTATGGGAAAAATTAGACATAAACCAAACAATTCTAATAGAAAATTATGATACAATATATTAATTTTCAACATTCTTAAGAAAGTGCTATACAATGGAAAAACAATTTTATGAAATTTTAGAAAATATACTTGAAACCAAAGTAGATGAAAATACAAATTTAAGCATGGAAAATTGTAAAAACTGGACTTCTTTAGCTCATATTGATATCATCATGAGTTTAGAAGAAGAATTTGAAATCAAATTTAACAAAGAAGATTTAAGCCTCTTAAAATCTCAAAACGCTTTGCTAGAAAAAATTCAAACCCTAAAGGCTGAAAAATGAAAGAAAATATTGAAAAATTATTTCAAGCCATCGCTCAAAAAAATCCTATCCATTCTAAATATCTTAAAAAAATTGAATTTTCACAAGAAGACGAAGAAGAATTTGATAAATTAATTTCTTATTATATTCAAGATGGCATCAGTATAGAAGAACAATGCGATTGTTATTTATTGATCCTTAACGATACTTTAGAAGAAACAAAATTTTTCATAGAAAATGGGACTTATCGTTATTCTAGTTTTGATGAAGTTAAGGATAAGGTTTATTTTAATGAAAGCTATATGAAACAATACATGATAGGTTTAGCTCTTTCTTCTTTTGTTTGGATAGCTCATATTAAAGTAAGAAAGTATTTTTCACAATATTTGCAAAATTTCACTCCAAAAACAACTTATTTTGAAATAGGCCCTGGTCATGGAGAATATTTTGCAAGAGCAGTTAAAAGTGGTAAATTTTCCGCCTTTTATGGACTTGATATCTCTCCAACGAGTTGCGAACTTACTCAAAACATGGTAAAGCAACAAGTAGGAGAATTGATCTCAAAATGTGATTTTTTATGTCAAGATTTTTTTACTTATGATTTTGATAAAAAAGCTGATTTGATAGTGATTGGAGAAGTACTAGAACACGTAGAAAAACCTCTTGAATTTCTTAAAAGATCCAAAGAGCTTCTTAGTGATGGAGGAGAAATTTTTACAACTATTCCTATCAATGCTCCTGCTATTGATCATATTTATTTATTTTCCCATCCTGATGAAGTTAAAGATTTGATAGAAAAATCGGACTTAAAGCTTAAGACTTATGAATATTTTATGGCAAATGATTATAGTTTAGAAAAAGCATTGAAATTTAAAAATGCTATCACTATGGCAGTAGTTTTAAATGCTTAATACAACACTCAATTTACCCATTCATCATATAGGTGTGGCTTGTAAAAATTTAGAAAAAGAAAGAGAATGTTTTTTTAAACTAGGTTTTTACAAAGAAGTAGAATTTATAGATGAAAAACAAGGGGTAAGAGGCGAATTTATCATTCCTTGCAACGAAGCATTTCCACAGTATAGATTTGAACTTTTGCAAAATTTAAACGATAAAGGTCCACTAGATAGCTATTTGAAAAATAATACCAAAATGTATCATTTAGCCTATGAAAGTAAAAATATCGCCCAAGATTTAATTCTTTTGGAACAACAAGGAGGCATTTGTATTGTTCCTATTATGCAAGCAAGCTATTTTGCTAAACTTTGTTTTATCATGATGCCAAATAGGCTTTTAATCGAACTTGTGGAGCTAAAATGAATCTTTTTTCACCTCATTTAAAACGCAATGAACTTATAAAATTTGCCAAAGAATTAGACTTTAGTAAAAGTCAAGATCTTCTTATCAATATCCATAGAAATCATGCTTTTGAAGGAGTGCAAAGCATCATTGCTCCTTTTTTACATTTTGCCAATTTAAAAGCTGATTTTAATTTCAGCTCTTATGATGATAGCTTGAGTTTTGATAACTTTAAAGAAGCTAGTTTAGAACTTTTATGGCTAGATTTGACCCACTATAAAAATAATGTGCAAAATTTTCTAGAAGAAAGGCTTTTAGCATTAAGAAAATTTTCACAAAGCCCTATTTTAGTCCTTAGTTTAGGAGAATTTAAAACAGATAAAAAAATTTTAAATTGCGAAATTTTTAACATAGAAAAACTCATAAAAGAGTATTTTGATGAAGAAGATATTTTAGACTTAGCTAAAGAAGAACTTACAGGCTCTAAGCTTAATAATAAAGCCTTGATTTTCTTGGCACAAATTTTAGGACTTAGTCTCATCCCTGCACTTGTAAAACCCGCTCTTAAAGCTCTTGTACTTGATCTTGATAATACCTTGTATCAAGGAATTTTAGGTGAAGAGGGTATAGATAATCTTAATTTAAGTCCTTTGCACAAAACCTTACAAGAAAAAATTAAAACTTTTAAAAAACAAGGGTTTTTACTTGCCCTAGCTTCAAAAAATGAAGAAAAAGACGCAAAAAAACTTTTTGAAATAAGGAAAGATTTCATCTTACAATGGGATGATTTTGATGCTAGAATGATCAATTGGGAGCCAAAAGGTGAAAATATCTTAAAAATTGCTAAAAAATTTAATATAAATACTAACGCTATGCTTTTTATAGATGATAATATCGCCGAGCTTGAAAATACCAAAATTACAGGCGTTAAAACACTTTTATGCGATGAAAATATACTTTATAAAATCAAACTTTTTCCTAATCTTTTAAAACTTTCAAATACCAAAGAAGATCAAATTCGTGCCAAAGATATAGCAGCCAATGCTTTAAGAGAAGAGCTTAAAAGCTTAAGCGATGAAGAATATTTTCAAAATCTTGAAATCAGCTTAAATTTTAGCAAAAATGATCTGCAAAATATCCCTCGCATTAGCGAACTTTTAGGCAAAACCAATCAATTTATCGCTAATTACACACGCTTAAATCAAGAAAAAGTCGCACAACACATGCAAAAAGAACTCATTGTAAGTGTGAGTATGAGTGATAAATTAAGCGATAGTGGGATTATCGCTATTTTTGTTTTTTCTTGTAAAGAAGGAAATTTATTTATCGATGATCTTTGCATTTCTTGTAGGGCTTTAGGTAGAAAACTTGAAACTAGAATGTTTTTTAAAGCCTTTGAACTAGCTTTACATTTCTTTGATCTTAAAAACAATAATGCAAGGCTTTACTATCAAAAAGGCGAAAGAAATATGCCATTTTTGAGCTTTTTAGAACAAATTTCCAAAGAATTTGAAAAAAACTCAGCCCTTATTCCATTTCAAAATTTAAATTTTAAAGGACTTATAATCCATGAAAACTAGATTTGATAAAGCTAAAATTTCAGGCATTTGCGTAAGCGTACCTGAACATAAAATTTGCATTGATGATGAGTTAGAAAGCGTTTTTTCAAACGATATCAAAACCCTTAAAAGAATGAAAAAAGTCATAGGTTTAAACACGCGTTATATTTGCGATGAAAACACTTGCGTAAGCGATCTTGGAAAACACGCAGCCAATACACTTTTACAAGGTTTAAATATAGATAAAAATAGCCTTGATACACTCATCGTAGTAACTCAAAGTCCTGATTTTTTCATGCCTTCTACGGCTTGTTATTTACACCAACTTTTAAATTTAAGCTCCAAAACTGTAGCTTTTGATTTAGGGCAAGCTTGTGCAGGGTATTTATACGGCTTATTTGTCGCTCATTCTTTAATACAAAGTGGCTTAGGTAAAATTTTACTCATTTGTGGAGATACTTTAAGCAAATTCATCCACCCTAAAAATATGAATTTAGCTCCTATTTTTGGTGATGGAGTAAGTGCAACTTTAATTGAAAAAACGGATTTTAACGAAGCTTTTTTTGAGCTTGGAAGCGATGGAAAATATTTTGATAAACTCATCATTCCAAAAGGTGCGATGAGAATACCTAAAGCAGATATTTTCAACGATGATTCACTCATGCAAACTGAGGAGTTTAGACAATTAGAAAATCTTTACATGGACGGAGCAAATATTTTTAATATGGCTTTAGAATGCGAACCTAAAAGCTTTAAAGAAATTTTAGAATTTTCCAAGGTAGAAGAAAAAGACATTGCTTTTCATCTTTTTCATCAATCTAATGCGTATTTGATTGATTGTATTAAAGAAGAATTAAAACTTAATGATGATAAAGTTCCTAATTTCATCATGGAAAAATACGCTAATCTAAGCGCTTGTTCACTACCTGCCCTACTTTGCGAACTGGATACTCCAAAAGAATTTAAAGCAAGCTTAAGTGCTTTTGGCGCAGGGCTTAGTTGGGGAAGTGCGGTGCTAAATTTCAAGGATTTATACACAAAAGATATTTTAATTTACACAAAGGAGAAATAATGACAAAAACTGAATTTTTAGAAGAACTTAAAGAAGCTATGCATAGAGATGAAGACTTAAACGAGGATATGCTACTTGATGATATAGATGAGTGGGATAGTTTGGCTTTTGTATCTGTGATGGTACTTTATAAAAATCTTTTTGCTTTAAAAATCACAGCCGAAGACTTGAAAAATTGTCAAAAAGTGAGTGATTTAATTGATTTAGCAAAGCTTGATTAAAACCTTTAAGGTTTTAATCTTTTATCTCTAATTCAAATTTATCTCCCACATCTTTGAAAGTAAATACTTTATTCCCACAAGGATAAGAGATGGAATTTTCTTGCATAAAAGATTTTCTTTTTTGTAGTTTTTCAAGCATTAAAGGAAGTTCTTTTCTAAATAAGGCTTTATCAGGTATACCACAACCATGATCTAAATTTTTAATAAATTTTCCATCAATTTGATTTTCATCTATCAAATTTAAGCTTACATCGTAACCTAAAATTTTTAATATTTGCATGGTTTGTTCTTTAAAATTTGCTGGAGTTAAAGGATCTTCTTTGCTATGATAACTCACATAAATGATATTTTTATTTTTTTGACTTTGTAAAATCAAATGATCTTTATTTAACAATGTTCTAATAAGATAATTTTCATTATTAAAAAAATAAGGTGAATTTTCTTTACGTGTCCAGTGGGTTTTTA
>NZ_MJWQ01000062.1:0-5351 GCF_001762325.1 Campylobacter sp. BCW_6871
ATGACCTTCACTCCTACCCAAAAAGAGCTCTTTAACAAAAATATTGAAGCTTTAGGTAATATTCTTTTAAAAGAAAGTTTAAAAGAAATCAAGTCTAGCAAATTTGAACTTATCTTAGGTAAAGATAATCTTGATATCAATCTAAAAGATACGAATGATAATACTTTTCTTTATGAAAATGTTATAAATGAATTAAACTCTATGCTAAATACTTACAATGACAAATACCTACTTTATCCTGTATTGTATTTTTATGGTTTTGGAAATGGAATTTTATTTAAAGCTTTATTACAAAATAAAAATCATCAACATATTGTTGTTTTTGAAAAAGATATAGAGATCATTTGGATGATGTTTCATATCTTAGATTTTTCAAATGAATTACAAAATTCAAGATTGATGATTTTAGAAACTAGTTCTTTAGATATAGAATTTTTTTCTAATTTTTGTTCTAACAAACCTTTCTTTCAATTTTCTAGAATTTATTTTTTAGAACTGATGAGTCATTATTATGAAAGATTTCATGAAGATGTTTTGGAGTTAAATAAGAAATTAGCAGAAACTTTTAAAAATATCATTTTAAGAAATGGTAATGATTCACTTGATGCTCTTCAAGGTATAGAGCAATTTGTCTATAATCTTCCTTCAATGATCACTCATCCTAGTTATAAAGAATTACTTTCCAAAAGAAAAAATTTAAGTGATACAGCTATTATTGTTTCTACAGGACCATCTCTTACTAAACAACTTCCTTTGTTAAAAAAATATGCTAATAAAGCTACGATTTTTTGTGCAGATTCTTCTTATCCTATTTTAGCTAAACATGGTATAAAGCCTGATTATGTTTGCATGCTTGAAAGAAGTGAATTTACGGCTGAATTTTTTAATCATGATTTTGGGGAATTTGATAAGGATATTGTATTTATTTGTGCTGGTGTTGTTCATCCAAAAGCGATTGAATATTTAAAGGGTAAAACTTTTATTATAACTCAAAAAGTTCTTGCTTTTCCATATTATATAAATCTTAAAGATTTTTCTTATGCTGCTGTAGGACTTAGTGTTGCACATACATTACCTTATCTAGCAACTTATCTAAGTCATAAAAACATCATTTTTATAGGACAAGATTTAGCTTATGCTGAAAATGGCAATTCTCATCCTGATGATTATCAAAACTCAGCTAACTATGAAAGTCAAATGTATGAGCACATTTTAACCAAAGCTTATGGAGGCAACGGAAAAGTCGAAACTCATAGTATATGGCTTTTATTTAAAAATTGGTTTGAAAATGAAATGATTCCAAATACTAGAAAAATGGGTATCACCACCTACAACTGCACCGAAGGTGGAGCAAGGATAGAAGGAACTATAGAAAAACCTTTTCTATGGGCTTGTGAGAATTTACTTGATAAAGATTTAAATAAACCTTTTGAAAAATTAGAACCTTTAAGTTTAAATAAACAAAATGAGTTTTTACTTAAGGCTTATTATAAAGTTTATCAAAGTATTAAACATTGTAGAGATTTTAGTAAAATACTCAGCAATGATTTTGAAAATATACAAAGTATATATTTGAGTTTAAATGAAAAAGAAGAGGATATCAATTTAGCTATTGAAAAAATAGATGAATTTAAAAATAAACTTGAAGATATTAAACAAATGCAAGATTTGTATGAGATTTTAGGTCCTTTACTGACACAATTTGAACTTAATCTTGCTAGAATTTATGTTTTAAATCCTAAAACCAAAGAAGATGCTTTTAATAAAAATATTCTTTGGATAAAAGAACATTTAGAATTTATGGAATTAGTTTATGGACATATTAAAGCACAAGAAAATGCTTTGATTAAAAATATACTTCCTTTAGAAGAAAAACTTAAAGAAAGAAAATTAGATAAATGGATGGAAAGGGTGAGAAGGTGAGAGAGGAAAATAATTTTGAAAAAAATATCAAAGCTTTAGGTGACTCTGAGTATGAAATTTTACGCAAAAAGCTTCAAGATCTTAAAGAACTTAGAGACTTTACTTTTACCCAAGGAAAAGATAATCTTGATATCAATATCATCAAAAAAAGAAATTTGAAAAAAATGTATCAAGATCCTGTAAAAGAACTTGAAAAAGATTTAGAATATTTTAAAGATTTTGCTCGTTATCCTGTGTTTTTTTTCTATGGAATAGGAAATGGGATTTTATATAAAATTTTATTGCAAAATAAAAATCTTAAAAGAATGATTATTTTTGAAAAAGAATTAGAGCTTATATTTTTAGCTTTTAATTTTGTCGATTTTAGTAAAGATTTAAGTTTAGGAAGGCTTATCATTGTTCATCAAGATGATGTAACTTTACCTAAAATTGAAAAAATCTTTCGCCTTGTAGGAGATTTATTTTATCGTTCTTATAATCTACACATTGCCAATGATTTTTACGAAGAATACAAAGAAGATATTTTAAAACTTAACAAACTCAATATCCTAACCATAAAAAACCATAATCTCATGCATGGAAATGATCCTAAAGATGCTATGCAAGGTATAGAACAATTTGTTTATAATCTTCCCAAACTCATTTCACATCCAAGCTATAAAGAACTTCTCAAAAAAAGAAAAAATGCTAAAGAAACAGCCATAGTCGTTGCAACAGGACCAAGTTTAACTAAACAACTTCCTTTATTAAAAAAGTATGGTAATAAAGCTACGATTTTTTGTGCAGACAGTGCTTATAATATACTTGCAAGAGAAGGTATAAAACCTGATTATGTTTGCATGCTAGAGCGTGATGAGGTAGTAGCAGAATGTTTTAATAATGATTTTGGAGAATTTGATAAAGATATTATTTTTTTAGTTGCTTCTTTGGCACATAAAAAAACTATTGATTATCTTGAAAAAAACAAAAGAAACTATATGCTTATTCTTAAAGGACAACCTTTTGCAAGATATTTAGATCTAGATGATTATGGGTATATTAATGCAGGTATGAGCGTATCACACATGGCTTATGAATGTGCAGAAAATTTAGGACATAAAAATATCATTTTAATAGGACAAGATCTAGCTTATAGTGAAGATGGACAAACGCATTCTAAAGGTTTTATTCATGCTAGTTGGCATAATGGGGACTATGAAAGGGATTTTGGAAAATTTACTACCTTAGCTTATGGAGGAGAAGGCAAAGCAGAAAGTTCTGAAATATGGACTCTTTTTAGGCAAATTTTTGAAAATTTTATTTTCTATAGCGAAAGTAAAACTTATAATTGCACTGAAGGAGGCGCTAGGATAGAAAGTGCTATAGAAAGACCTTTTAAAGAAGTTTGCAAAGATCTACTTGAAAATGAAAAAGATAAAAATTTCAAAAAATTAAAAGCTTTAAATACCAAAGAACAAGTAGAATTGGGTTTAAAAATCTATAAAAAAATCAAAAAAAATATGAGCTTAGCGCTTAATTTTCAAAAAGAATGTAAAAAAATCAAAAAACAAATTCATAATCTTACCCATGGAAAAAGCAAATTATCTCTTAATGAACTCAATCAAAACATCGATAAACTCAAAGAAAAACTTTCAAGTCAAAAATACAGCTTTTTAAAAGAAATTCTAGGGCCTACTTTACACCACGAACAAAGCCTTTTAGCACCTTTATATCTTAAGGATATCAAAGATGAAGCTGATAAACAAAATAAACTTTTTGCTTGGATTTATGCACACGAATCTTTGATTGAAAATATCATAGATCTTTTAGAGGCTCAAGACAAAAGACTTAAAATCGCCATCTTACCTTTGCAAAATTTTTTAGAAAAGAAAAAGGCACTCTAAAAATCTTAGATGCATAAAAGCATCTAAGAAATCATTGAAGAAGTTTTAAAACATTTTGCTGTACAGCATTAGCCTGACTCATAGCATAAGAACCTGACTGCGCAAGGATATTATACTTAGAAAAATTTGCACTTTCAGCCGCAAAGTCTACATCTCTTATGGTTGATTCTGCTGCTTTAACATTTACTTGAGTTACAGTGATGTTGTTTATAGTAACTTGAAGTTGATTTTGCACTGAACCAATGTCTGCTCTGATTTGATCAAGATTTGTTATAGCAGTTTCTGCTATATCCATCACTGCCATAGCGCCTTTAAGTGTAGTTACACCTGCTGTTTCATCTTTTACACCAAGAGTATTTCCAACTGAAGTTTTCAAGGTTGCAAATTGAGATAAATTAGAACCACTAGAAAAACCTGAGCCTGCAGATACATTATAAACCGCTGAGAGTTGAGAAGCTGCAGAAACAGCTATCACATTAGCAAAACCTGTGGAATAATTTTTACCACTACCTACAGAATAACCTGAACCTGACGAAAATCCACTACCGGCACTACTCATATAAGCAGAAACGGAAGAATAACCCCCTAAAATATTACCTTTATCAACTGAGTTAAACCCCATAGCATCAGCAACATTGGCATCAATTTGACCTTTTGATTCTCTTAGAGAAACAGAAGCTTGTGAAATGAAACTACTTGCACCAAATCCAGTAGCAGTTAATCCTGTTCCACTGATTAAAATATCTTTACCATCATTTTTTACCAAAGATAAGCGACCGTAATTTTCTTTCATATTTGGATTGATAAAAGCACCCTTGCCTATATCACCTTCAATTTTAATCCCTCTACCCTCTCTTGAAGTGAGCAAAAGTTTACCATTTTCATCTATAGAGGCTTCTACTCCTGTAGTATCTTTTACAGAGTTGATTGCAGAAACTAAAGCACCATTGCTATCGCCATCTTTATATTCTATCTGGCCGATTTTTACCCCATTAATAGTAAAATCTTCAGAAGTAGTACCTTCTCTAACTGCACCCATACCTCGAGTCTCTACTGTAAAGGTAGCCCTAACACCCGTTTTATCGGCATTTTTATTGATCTCTTCAGCTAAAGCCCCAAGTCCTGTTCCAACCGAAGTTGAAATCACAACTTTTTGAAATTTAAAATCATCTATACCGTTATAGTTTTTCAAAGTAAATTGCACTTCACCACTTTCAGAAATCCTTCCTCCAGTTTCAAAGCGTGTTAAACCTATCTTAGAAGATTGGGTTGGGCCTATGGTAGCTTTAATAGTTTGATTTGAACTTGCACCGATTTGAAATTCTTGATTGATAAAATTACCACTTAAAAGTTGTTTACCATTAAATGAAGTAGTATTAGCAATATTATCAAGTTCTTCCATCAAGCGGTTAATATCTGCTTGAAGCATAGTTCTTGTTTTTAAGCTTTGTCCATCTTGAGCTGCTTGAGTTGCTTTAGTCTTGATTGTATCTAAGATCTTAAGTTGCTCATCCATAGCCTTATCTGCAGTTTGTAAGATGCCTA
>NZ_MJWQ01000063.1:0-1031 GCF_001762325.1 Campylobacter sp. BCW_6871
TGTTTTTCCTTGTGTTGTTATAATTTAAAAAATTAGTTTTAATCCACTCTTAGATCACCGCCTTTGATCCTTAAGCCCTTATCGTCTATAATAATTTGCATTTTACCTACTTGTATTACAATTTTATCTTCTGTTTGAGAAATGATTGTATTTTTTACCCTAGAAACAATATGTTCTTGTGCTACTAAAACGCTATCTTTGTTTGCTAAAGTATTAACTCTATCAGCTGCAAAAGTACAATCTTTTCTAGCTTTAAAACTAATAGAATCATCTGCTTCGGCTTTAATATATTCATTTGTTTCCAAGGTCATATCTTTTTTGGAATAAAATTTTACAGAGTGGTTAGTTTGGAGCACATAAGAACCTCTTATGGTTTCATTTTTATTATGTCCTACTCTATAAATAGAATCATTTTTAATATCTTGTTCTAGATTATTATTTACAAAGACTCTTTTGTCATTTCCTATTTTTTCTTCGTGGTTTTGCCCTATGTTTATTTCATTGCTAATCCCCACATTTAAAGTATTACTTAAACCTACATTGGTATCTTTAGAGAGTAAAGTATTTTCTAAATATTCAGCCCCTACATTGACATTTTTAAATCCTGCGATATTTTGCATATGACCTAAAGTGATAAATTCAGTATATAAGGCTCCTACTTCTGAAGTTTTATTATTTTTTATGGTTTGCTCATAATTATTACCTATTTCTTCTTTATAATCTTTTTGCGCTAAGATATAAATTTCTTCTTTGTCTTTGTCGTTTTTTAGGGTAATTTCATTCCTTGCTCTTGCATCGGTGTTATCCACTCCTATTGTAGAATTTGCTAAAGTAAGATAATGATTATTAATAGAGCTTAATTCATAATCTGTATTTTCTTGAAGTTTTAAGGTATCTAAGCCTTGATTGATCATAATAGGAACTTCGCTTAAATAACTTAAAGTGCTAGTGGCAATCTCTCTTTGATATCTTGGATAATTATATTGAGGCATAGTTGTAGTCCCATTATACAAACTTCCACTTACATAAGG
>NZ_MJWQ01000063.1:1081-2793 GCF_001762325.1 Campylobacter sp. BCW_6871
TCATGAGAGTTTTTAGCCACTCTTACTTTATTATCTACTCCTACATTTAAGGTATTGCTTAATCCTACTATGGTATCTTTAGATAAGCCTACATTAGTTAAGTATTCTCCTCCTATATTGACATTTTTAGCTAAGTCTATGATTTGAGTATGAATCTTTTTAATCCTTTCATTATAAATTCCATCCACTATAGAATCTTTATCATTTAAGATTCTTTGAGTGAAATTATGCTGGACTAATTCATCATAATCCTTTTGGGCTTTTAAATAAATTTGTTCTTTATCTTTTATATTTGAGAGGGTAAGTTCATTATAACCTTCTTCATTAACACCTATGGTTTTAGAAGAAAGAGAAGTTTGGTGATCATTAAAAGGAAGATTTACTAAACTTGGATTAGTCCCATTATACAAACTTCCACTTACATAAGGCTTATCTATATCATCATCTAAAAAAGAAATAATCACTTCATCTCCAATTCTTGGAGTATGATAAAAACCTGAATGATTACTTGCTATACTAGAAGCTACTCTTAAAAAAGGAGTGTGATGATATAAACTTTCTTTTTCATCTAATTCTTCTTGATTAGCATAAAGATTAATCCTTACCTTAACCCTTCCATGCTCATCAGTATAAATAGTATTTCTCTCACTTTCTATATCCTTACTCTCTCCTATAACAATACCTTGAGTGCTATTAGGAGCTTTAGGTTTAACTTTAAAACTTGGAGTAAAGATAATATTCTTTTTTAATAAAGTTAAAGTATTGGAATAAGATTTACTTAAATTTAAATCTTTTAAATTTAAATGATCATTAGTATTAATAGAATTAGCTAAGATGGCATCATCAATTAAGATTTGAGTATTAGCAATAATAATAAAGTCTTTAAGCAAAGAAGCTTTATCTTGTTTTTCTTCATCTTGATTTTTTATTTCTTCTTGATGATTAAACTCCTTATAATTTAAAGTGATAAAATCTCCTAAGCTAAGATGATAAATATTACTTTTTGCTAGTAAGCTTTCATTTAATACTAAGGCTCTTTTTTCTTTAAGAGAAGGCTTAGTCTTTAAATCAATGCTTTTTGTAAAAGAATATTCACTCTCATAAAAATGTTCATTATAATAAGCCTTGTTATTAAGTTCTTGTTCATAAGGAACTTTACTAGAGTGTAAGGATAAAAGATTTAAAGGAGTATTGGCATTGATACTAGAATGTGTAAAAGAATTAGTTCTTAAGCTTTGTTCTTTATAAATAGAAGAAATACAAGCTTGATTTAAAATATTATTAACATTAGGATTATATTCTATCTCTTTATTTTTTACATTTTTATATACATCACAAAAATAAATAGTGTTCTCATCTTCATAAAAAAAGATTCCATTATTATGGCTTAATCTTGTAATAAAGTCTAAATCACTTTCATTGTATTGAGAGATGAGTTCTTGTTTTTCATAATTAAAATGTATATTAGAATAATCAATTTCTTTATGTAAGATATCTTGATAAAAACTAAGGGTTTGTTTAATCACTTCTATAATATTAGTATGAGTATAAATACGATTGGCTTTATTTAAAGAAAGTCTTATCAAGACTGATTGAAGCTTAAAAGAAAAAAAATGCTTGTATTTTATTTGCTTAGTATTTGAAGCGCTATCATTAATATTTAAAGCACTTTCATGATTAATACCTAGATATTTTATATAAGTGATAATTCC
>NZ_MJWQ01000064.1:0-304 GCF_001762325.1 Campylobacter sp. BCW_6871
ATCAGAAGAAAAATTAAATTATCTTAATGAAAATGAAATTATAAGGCTAAATAATGTTTTAGAGAAAGAAAAAGCAAAAAAAGAAGTTTATAATAGTTTTAGAAACTCTTTACTGATAAAACTTATGCTTTATGGAGGACTTAGAATTTCTGAAGCTTTAAATGTAAAACTTTGTGATTTTGAAGAGGTTGATGATGAAATATTAAAAATATCCATAATAGGCAAGGGTGGTAAAGAACAATTTGCATTTATTAAAAAAGAAGTAGATGATGAGCTTGAATATTTTAAAGAAAATATCCAAGAT
>NZ_MJWQ01000064.1:354-947 GCF_001762325.1 Campylobacter sp. BCW_6871
ATCAGAAGAAAAATTAAATTATCTTAATGAAAATGAAATTATAAGGCTAAATAATGTTTTAGAAAAAGAAAAAGCAAAAAAAGAAGTTTATAATAGTTTTAGAAATTCTTTACTGATAAAACTTATGCTTTATGGAGGACTTAGAATTTCTGAAGCTTTGAATGTAAAACTTTGTGATTTTGAAGAAGTTGATGATGAAATTTTAAAAATATCCATAATAGGCAAGGGCGGTAAAGAACAATTTGCATTTATTAAAAAAGAAGAAGTAGATGATGAGCTTGAATATTTTAAAGAAAATATCCAAGATAGTGATTACATAATGCAAACTAGCACAGGAAAACATTTGAATAGAAGCAATGCTTTTTTGATTGTAAATAATATTTATGCTAAAGCTTTGATCAGCAAAAAAGGACTTCATTTGCTTAGACACACTTTAGCCATGAGATTAACAGCCAAAGGAACAAACCTTGTGGAATTCTAAGACATGCAAAACTAAATACTACTGCTATATATGCCAAAGCAACAAATGATACAATAAAAGCTGCGTTATTGAATAATTAATTTTTCTAAAATTGAGTATTTGCATAGACTTC
>NZ_MJWQ01000065.1:0-659 GCF_001762325.1 Campylobacter sp. BCW_6871
ATTTCTACGGAATACATACCTCCTAAACCGCCTAAAGCATAAAATAATTCTTCGAAAATGTCTTCTTTGTTAAATTCAAGTTCTTCTATGTCAATAAGATCAGGAGTTCGGCTACATTTTTGTAAATTTTGATATATTTTGACTAAAATCTTGATTTTTTGTAGATTACTTTCAGCCTCTAAATAAGAATTTAAGTGTATTATTAGGGTTTTTATGAGTTTTTCTCTATTTTCTTTATTTTCAAGAAACTCAAGAGGACTGTGATTTATAGTTAAAATAACCAAAAGAATATACTTGAAAAATTAATAATACAAAAAACATATACTTTTTAAAAAAATAAAATTTTTCAAATATAGAAATTCAATAGAAGGAGAGAAGCTTAGTTAAAAGTTTGTTTGGTAAGCCAAAGGGAAAATTATAGCCCCCTTTAAAAAAGGGAAAAACAAGTGTTAATAACACTTGACTATAATTATACAAAGTAGTATAATTATTACTATAATTTTGTTTAACATTCTGTATCACCTCCTTTTTGGGCGTGATTGAATGCTAAAGGGGTTGCCGCCCCTTTGGCATTAACCCTTATGCAATTATACCAAAAACAAACTCTTTAACTTCTTAAAACAGTCCATGAAAAGATTTTACTTGTTATTCTTTAGCAC
>NZ_MJWQ01000065.1:709-63164 GCF_001762325.1 Campylobacter sp. BCW_6871
CCCCCCCCGAGTGAATGCTTCTTTTAAATATTTGTTTTTCATATTATTCCTTTTAATTTGTCGATATAATCACTCCAATATTGCATTAAGAGTTTTCTATCATTTAGTCTTAAGCTTCTATTATAAGTAGCTTTAACATTATTTCTTTCTCGATGATCTAAGCATAACTCTATAACTTCGCTATCTTGTCCATGCAAATTTTTAAACTCATAGAGCAAGGTTGAAGCTGTTGTTCTAAAACCATGAAAAACCATTTCATCGCCAAAGCCTAATCTTTTGATGGCTTGATTTAATGTGTTTTCACTCATAGTTTTGGATTTGCTTATATCACTTGGAAAAACATATTTTGAATTGTGGAATGAAAAAGGTTTAATAAATTCAAACAACTTGATCACGCTTTCACTTAGTGGCACAATAAAATCTTCACCCCTTTTCATTTTATTTGCAGGTATAATTATCTTTAAATTTTTAAAATCTATTTCACTCCATTCTAAATTTCTGATATTAGCGCTTCGCAAAAACAAATATGGGCTGATTTGCAAGGCTACTTTTGTGAATATATTTCCATTATAATTTTCTATTGCTAATAGCAACTCTTTAAATCTTTCTTCTTTTGTGATAGCTCTAAGATTTTGTTTTTTAGGCGAGCCGTAAAGAGCTTTCGTGTCTAAAATTAAAATATTGCTATTTTCTATATATTCTTTATTTATGGCATACATTAACATTTTTTTTAAACCCAAGAAGACTCTTTTTATAGTTTCGAGTTTACCTTCTACATAAAGCTTATCAAGAACAAGAAGTATATCATTTTTGGTAAGTTCATTAATATGTTTGTCTTCGTATTTAGAAATAATATGAGTTTCTAATCTCTTCGATAAATTATAAGAAGTATTATTTTTATAAAAAACTTGTCTCCATTCATTAAAAACTTCTTTTAGGGTTTTTGATTTTTTTACACCTTTATCTTGAATTTGTTCTTTGGGGTCAATTTTTTCAGCTAACATATTATTAAAAATATTTGCTTTTTCTCTTGCACTTGACAGTGTGGTTGTTGGATATTTTCCTATTTTAATGCTTTGTATTTTTTTATTTAACCTATATCTAAAATAAAAAAAGATAATAGTACCTTTTAGCGAATCTTTTGCTTCGATGTAGAGATTTTTTGTGCACGCATCTTTAATGTATGTTCTTTTTTTTACAATTAAAGTTTTAAGTTGCTTATCATTAACAACAAACATTTTTAATATTCCTATGTTAAAAAGTATATGTTATTTTTGAATTTTAAAATTTAACATATATTATAACATATACTTTTAAAATTGTCAAAATTGATTATTTAAGATAATTCAAGATAATTTAAGATAATTCGAGATAATTTAAAGTATGATTTTATCATATCTTAAATGATAATTTTAGATTACTTAAGATTGCTTGGGATAATTTCAGAAAAGAAGTAATGGTGGATTTAGCAGGACTCGAACCTGCGACCAACCGGTTATGAGCCGGTTGCTCTAACCAACTGAGCTATAAATCCGCCTAAGTTGAATTAAAAGATAAAATTATATCTTATTAATGCTTAAAAATATTTTATTTAGCCTTTATATCCATCCAAAAATATCTAAAAGTGATTAAATGCTGTAAAATTCCAAAAAAAATCATAAAAATAGTAAAAGAACTTCCACCATAACTAAAAAAAGGCAAAGGGATCCCAACTACTGGTGCAAAACCTATAGTCATTGAGATATTTACTGCCGCATAAATAAAAATAAATAATGCAACACAATTAATAGCAACTCTAGTAAAATAATCATCTTTAAGTTTATAATTTAAACTAAGTAGATGAAAAATAAGTAAAATATAAAATATAATTAATGTCAATCCCCCAATAAATCCAAATCTTTCTATCATATAAGCGAAAATAAAATCACTAGTTGAAATAGGTAAAAATTTAAAATGAGTTTGCGTAGCTTCATCTTGAGATTTTCCAGTTAAACCACCATTTCCAATAGCTATCATTGATTGGGCTACTTGATAGCTTGGTTTTTCTGAAATAAAATCATGAATTCTTTGCTTTTGGTAGGGCTTTAAAAGATGTGTATAAATAATAGGAGAACTAACACTTATAGCTATAACAATACTTAACCAAATTTTATAATGAACTCCCATGATAAAAAGCACTCCAAAACCAACAAGTAGTAAAACCATAGCACTTCCTAAATCAGGTTCTTTTGCAATTAGCAAAAAAGGCAAGATGATGTAAAAGCTAAGTTTGATGAATTGTTTAAGTTTGTATCCATTTTTTGGAGGAGGATTTTGATAAATAAGATAGGCAAGCATTAAAATAAAACTAGGTTTAAAAATTTCAGAAGGTTGTATAGTAAAGTGAGTAAAAGGAATTTCAAGCCATCTTTTAGCACCTAATTTTTCAACCCCAAAAATATCTACGCTTAGCAATAAAAAAATATTAATCCAATAAGCAACAGGAATAATCCAAATAAATTTCCTTATGGGAAAGAAGAAAAAAACCATAAAAGCAAACAATCCCACACAGGCATAAACAAACTGTTTTTCTGCTAAAAAAGGATTAGCTTCAAAGATCAAGAAAAATGAAATAAGAATTATGGGTAAAAATAAAATGGGTTGCATATAGTCAAAATGAGTTAAAATTCTTCTATCTAATCTAAACAAAATTTGCCTTCAGTTGGTAATATAAAGCTATAATTATAAACTAAAATTTTAAATTTATCAAAACCTCCAAGGAAAAAATGCAAACTTTTTTAGTAGATGAAAATTCAAGGCTTGATGTGTTTTTGGCTAAAAAATTAAACCAAAGTCGCAATCAAGTTGCTTTACTTATAGAAAAAGATTGCGTACAGGTTAATGATAAAATTCAAGATAAAAATTCATTTAAGCTTAAAAATGGTGATATTATTTCTATTGCAAGTTTAAAGCTTTGCAATGAGATAAAACCTCAGTTTGAAGTGGATTTTGATATTGATGTGTTATACGAAGATGAAGACTTGCTTGTTTTAAATAAACCTTCAAATTTAGTCGTTCATGGAGCAAGTAGCGTTAAAAATGCCACTTTGGTGGATTGGTTAATAGAAAAAAAATATACTTTATCAAATTTAGGAGGAGAGATAAGAGCTGGTCTTGTTCATAGATTAGATAAAGATACAAGCGGAGCTATACTAATAGCGAAAAATAACTTCACCCATCAAAAATTAAGCGAACAGCTTGCAGATAAAAGCATGGGAAGAATTTACCTTGCGTTAATTGATTTGCCACTAAAAGAAGATAAAATTATAGTAGAAAAATTTTTAATGCGTTCGCCTTCTAATGCTATTAAAAAAATAGCCATAGATAAGGAAAATAAATTCAGTAAAAATGCAAAATCAGCTTTCATAAATGTAGTAAAAACTGAAAATTTAACCTTGATGGCTGCTAAGCTTTTTACAGGAAGAACTCATCAAATTAGAGCGCATTTGGCTAGTTTAAATCGCCATATTTTGGGCGATAGTTTGTATGGTTATAAGGGTAAGTATGATTGTAGGATAATGTTGCATGCCTATTTTTTGTATTTTATCCATCCAAAAACCAAAGAGCAAATTTTTGTTAAAGCACCTTTGATGGAAGATTTTAAAAACATTATGTTTGAACAAATTAATTTAGGAGAGAATGATGAAAAGATTTCGCTTGAGTTTTTACTTGAGTTTTTTAACTCTTTTGCTTAGCGCTTGTAGTGTTTCGCAAATGAATTCGCTAGCTTCAAGTAAAGAGCCTGCTGTAAATGAAAGCTTACCAAAGGTTGAAAGTTTAAAAAGTCTTAGTGATATGAGTAATATTGCTTTTGAATGGGAGCCTTTATATAATGAAAATATCAAAGGATTTTATTTGTATCGTTCTAGTGATGAAAATCTTGATTTTAAACTTGTAGGCACTATTAAAGATAAGTTTCAAACTCATTATGTAGATACTAAATTAGAGCCTGGTACTAAGTATCGTTATATGATGAAAAGCTTTAATGAGCAAGGACAAATTTCGGAAGATGGCAAGGTTATAGAAGTGAGCACAGCTCCAAGACTTGAAGCTGTTCCTTTTATTCAAGCTGTGACTAATTTGCCTAATCGTATTAAACTTATTTGGCGTCCGCATCCTGATTTTAGGGTTGATTCTTATATTATTGAAAGAACCAAAGGTGATGATAAAGAATTTAAAAAAATTGCAGAAGTAAAAAATCGCTTAAACGCTGAATACATAGATAGTGATTTAAAACCTAATGAAAATTCAAGTTATAGAATTATTGCTGTGAGTTTTAATGGGATAAAGAGTAAGCCAAGCCAGGTTGTAAGTTCTACAAGCAAGGCTTTACCCCCTCAAGTTGAGCATTTAAGTGCTAGCACAGATGGTTCTAATAAAATCATTTTAACTTGGGATGCTCCTACATATAAAGATTTTTCTTATTATAAAGTTTATTCTACGAGCTCAAGCTTCCTTCCTTTTAGTGTTTTGGCAAAGACTGATAAAAATTCTTATGAGGATATAGTAGAAGGAGCAGGTAAAAGCAAGTATTATAAAGTAACAATAGTGGATAAAGATGGTCTTGAAAGTCCTATGCCAAAAGATGGTGTAGAGGGTAGAACTTTAGATAATCCTTTGGCTCCTAGTATTATTTTGGCCCAAAGCACAAGCGAAGGGATAAATTTAGAATGGAGTGATAATGATACTAGAGCTGTTGAATATGAAGTAAGACGCTATGGTGGAGAGCAAAATGCAGTTTTTAAAGGCATTAAAGAAAAGCGATTAAAAGATGTAAAAGCTTTACCAGGGGTGGAATATAGTTATGAAGTTATTGCTATTGATTCGGCTGGGCTTCGTTCAGAACCTTCAAGCAAAGTTAAGGCGGCTCAGTAGTGCCAAATTTTAGAAGCAAAAATATCAAAGAAATGAATCTGCCTTATAGCAAGGGTGATGTTGAATTTCTTTGGCTTGCTAAGAATGATAATGTTGGTCTTATTTATACAAAGGTTCAAGAAGAGAGTTTTTTTTTGCAGATTAAAAAAGCACAAAATGGTTTTGTGATTAAAGGCGATAAACATACAAAACCTTCTAAAATAGGTTATCTACAAAAGGCTTTAAAAATCTTTAAAGAAGGTTTTTGTGAGGATATTATCAATGAAGCTTTTGGACTTAAAAACAATGCTCTAATTGAAAAAACACCATTTATCGTTGATAGTTTTGATGAGCTTTTATCTAGACTTCAAGATAAAATTTATATAGAAATAGGCTTTGGATCAGGAAGACATTTGCTTTATCAAGCAAAAGAAAATCCGAATGTTTTAATTTTAGGGGTGGAAATTTACAATCCAGCTTTAACTCAAGTAGCTAAACTTGCTAAAGCACAAAATGTAAATAATATTTTGCTAATCCAAAGTGATGCGAGATTGTTATTGAGTGTATTAAAATCAAAATCAGTTGAAAAGATTTTTTTACATTTTCCTGTTCCTTGGGACAAAAAGCCTCATAGGCGAGTTATTGGGAAGGATTTTTGCAAAGAATGTGCTAGGGTTTTAACCCAAAATGGTCGTTTTGAGCTTAGAACAGATAGTTTTGAGTATTTTAATTTTACTTTAGAACAATTTTTGACTTTTCCTGCTCCAAAATTTAGTCTTAGAAAAAATGAAAATTTAGAAATTTCAAGCAAATATGAAGATAGATGGAAAAAGCAAGAAAAAAATATATATGATCTTTGGGTGTGGAATTTTAACCAAGAGTGTAAAAACTATGAGTTAAATGAATTTAATCTCTCATCAGTTGAATTTTCTAAAGAGGATTTGAAAAAAATAGAGCAGAACTTTAAAAATATTACTATAAAAAAAGATGATTTTTTCTTGCATTTTGAAAGCATCTACAAACAAGATGAGAATTTGCTTTTAAAGGTTGCTTTTGGAGCTTTTAATAAGCCTGAACATTGTTATTTACATCTTGATAAAACGATTAATTTTGCTTTTAAAGAACCATTTAAAATTCAAGAAAATATTAAAGCGGTAAATGAATTAAAAGAAATTTTAAAAGTTCAGTTTAAAATATAATTTTTCTTGAAAATTAAGCAAAAATAAAGCATAATTTAAAAATTTAAAAAGGGAAATTAAGGAAAAAGGATGCCTAATTTAATCCAAGCAAATAAACTTACTTTAGGTTATGATGAACTAGTTATTAAAGAAGCGAGTTTTGCTTTTAAGGATGATGATTTTGTTTTTATTACTGGTAAAAGTGGGAGTGGCAAGAGTACGCTTTTAAAGTCTTTTTATGGGGATTTAGAACCTATTTCTGGCAAGCTTGAAGTATGTGGATCTTTGATGAATAAAATTGGAAATTTAGAACTTTTAAAATTGCGTCAAAGAATAGGGATTATTTTTCAAGATTATAAACTTGTACAAGAATATAGTGTTGAAAAAAATGTTATGTTGCCTTTAATGATTAAAGGTTATAGTAAAAAAGTATGCCATGATCAAGCTGCTAAGCTTTTAAAGCATGTAAATTTAACTTTTAAAGCAGATAAATTGCCTAATCAACTTAGTGGTGGTGAGCAACAACGCGTCGCTATGGCTAGGGCTTTAGCTCATAATCCAAAGCTTTTGCTTTGCGATGAGCCAACGGGAAATTTGGACGAGTATTCTTCTGATATTATATGGACTCTTTTAAAGTCTGCTAGAGAACTTTTAGGAACTTGTGTTATAGTGGTAACACATAGAATTCCTAGCAATTTAAGAGTGGATTATCGTCGTTTTAATATAGAAAATGGAAAAATGAATGAAATTTTTTAAAACACATTTATCTTTAATTTTATCTTTATTGTTTATGATGTTTGCTTTTGAGTTTATTTTGATTACAAATGCAACTTTAAAACATTATGAAGAACTTGTTAATAAAGATTATAATATTATAGTTGTCAGTAAAACTGAACTTGATCAGAATGTGGTAAAAACAAAAGTACCATTTTTTGCTGGACTTGAATCTTTAGATCCTAAGGATTTAATCGATCGTTTGAAAAATGATGTTTCTGAAAAGAATTTGAAAGTTTTAAAAGATTCTCTGCCAAAATTTTATACTTTAAAATTAAATTCTTTGCCTGATCAAAATGAACTAAATTCAATTAAAAATCAACTTTTAAATATTGTAGGTGTTAGCAAGGTTGAAACTTTTTCCAAAACCCATGATAAGATATACTCTTTGCTTATTTTGATGAAATTTGTTTTTTGGTTGTTTTTATTTATCATTATTTTGCTTGCCTTTGTTTTGTTTTTAAAACAGATGAGAATTTGGCTTTATGAACATACCGATCGTATTGAAATTATGTGTTTATTTGGAGCTCCGTTTTGGTTTAGATCTTTTATGCTTTATAAGGTGGTTGTGGTTGATTGTTTTATTGCTTTTGTTATTTTACTTGCCTTTTTTACGCAAATTTTTGATCTTTCTATTATCCAAGAAAGTTTAAAGGCTGTAGATATTATTTTTCCACCTATTAATTTTATTTTACATTTGACTTTAATTTTTTTAGCTACTTTGTTTATTTGCTTGTTGTGTGTAAATACGGTTATGTTTAAGGTTAAAAGATGAGAAAAAATATTCTTATCTTTTTTTGTTTTTTTTTGTTTGTTGATATAAGTTTAGCAAACGCTATAAATGAAAAAACAAAAAGTTTAGAAGAAAATAAACGCATACAAGAACAGTTAAATAAAAAACTTGAAGATTTGGCTAGCGATATTTTAAATGGTGAAAAAAGTTTGAAAGATCTAAGTTTTCAAATTGAAAGCTTAAATTCACAAACTTCTAAGCTTGAAGCAAGTGCTAAGGCTCAAAATCAAGAGTTAAACACCCTTACAAGCCAAAATGAAGATTTGCTTAAAAGTAAATCAAATATGGAAGGTAAGCTTATATCTTTAATGGCTAAAGATTTTGCTTATGATTTACCTATCCCTCAAGGCTATATTGAAAGTGAAGAAAGTTTTATGGCTTTTGAAATTTTAGGAAGTTTAAACAAAGTTTTAAATGAAGAAATTTTAAAAATTTCTAAAGATTATGAGGGAGTAAATAGGCTTATTGATGATAAACAAGCTCAGATTAAGAAAATCAATGATAGTCTTAAGGATTACAACGCTCAATTAGCTAAACTTCAAAGTTTAAAACAAAAACAAATTAGCGAAATCAACAAACAAAAAACAGATCGAACCATATATGCAAAAAAACTTGATGACTTACAAGCTCAGCAAGAAGAGCTTAGAAAAACATTAAATCAATTAAAAATTATTAATGATAAAGAAAATGTAAATTCAAGCAAAAATGATACTAAAATAGTAAAAAATAATCAACAAATAAGGCAATTAGGTTCAAGCTATCAAGGAGGTTCAGTCAAGCGTTACACAGGAAAAAAAACCATAGCTCCATTAGATTCTTTTACTGTGAAGCAAAAATTTGGAAATTATGTTGATCCTGTTTATAATCTTAAAATTTTTAACGAGAATGTAGTTTTAAGAAGTAATAAAAGCGATGCAGTTGTTAAAAATGTGCTAGATGGAAAAATAGTTTTTGCCAAAGATACTAGTATGCTAGCTCGAGTTGTTATTGTTGAACATGATAATGGCATACATACAATATATGCACATTTAGATAAGATTGCTCCTAATATTAAAGTTGGTAAGAATATTAAAAAAGGTGCCGTAGTGGGTAGAATAAAAAATGATCTTACTTTTGAAGTAACTCAAAAAAATTTTCATATCAATCCTTTGGAGCTCATTAGCTTAAATTAGCTAAATTTAATGGAATTTAAAATATAATTTCAAGTTAAATAAGGAGAAATAATGCAAGAGAGAAAAAGAGTTTTAGTAAAATTTTCAGGAGAGGCTTTAGCAGGTGAAAATGGCTTTGGCATAGAAAATTCTATTTTAAAATTCATAGCTTCAGAGATTAAAGAACTTGTAAAAAATCAAATAGAAGTAGGCATAGTTATAGGTGGTGGCAATATTATTCGTGGAGTAAGTGCTGCTAAGGGCGGATTGATTAAAAGGACAAGTGGCGATCATATGGGAATGCTTGCTACGGTTATCAATGCTATTGCCATTCAAGAAGCCTTGGAAAGCTCTGGGCTTGAAGTGAGGGTTCAAAGTGCTATTCAGATGGAAGCATTTTGTGAAACTTATATTATGAGAAGAGCACAAAGACACTTAGAAAAGGGTCGTGTTGTGGTTTTTGCTGCAGGCACTGGAAATCCTTATTTTACTACAGATACAACAGCTATTTTAAGAGCTGTAGAAATTGATGCAGATATGGTAATAAAAGCTACAAAAGTTAATGGAGTTTATGATAAAGATCCAAAAAAATTTGATGATGCAGTATTTTTAAATACTTTAAGTTATGATGAGGCTATGCAAGATAATATTAAAGTGATGGATGATACAGCGATAGCTTTAGCTAAAGACAACAAACTTCCTATAGTGGTTTGTAATATGTTTGAAGAGGGTAATTTGCTTAAAATTATACAAGGTGATACTAGCCTTTGTTCAATCGTTAAAAATAATTAAGGAGAAAATTATGGATAAAAGAATAGAAGAAGTAGCGGCAAAAGCTTTGGAAAAAATGGGCAATGATAGATATCGTCTTTCTTTAGTGGTGGCAAAAAGAGCAGAGCAATTAGCAAATGGTGCGACTCCTTTAGTGGATTTTGATAAAAATAAAAATAAACTTGCAGATATAGCTTTATATGAAATTGCAGAAAATAAAATCACTTTAGAGGGTTTAGTTGAAACCAATCGATGAAGAATTATTACTTGAACAATTAATCGATAATGTAAAAAATTGTAAAGATTTAGAAGCTGCTAAGGTTTTACTTTTCGAAATTTGTGGCCACGATGCCATTCTTGAAAAAGCAGTAGATTACTGTATATTTTGCCATGAAGGGCAGTTTAGAAAAAGTGGAGAGCCTTATGCGGTACATCCTATTTTAGTAGCAACACTGGTTGGATTTTTAAGTGAAAATAAAAGCAATATTTTAGCTGCTTTATTGCATGATGTGATCGAAGATACAAACTGCACCGAAGAAGAACTTAGAGAGCAGTTTGGTTCTGAGGTTTTAAAACTTGTTTTAGGGCTTACTAAAATTATAGAAATTAGAGAAGATAATCTCATTTCATCAAAATCTAAAAAAAGTTTAACTAAATCAGCCTTGACTTTCAGAAATATGCTTTTAGCAAGCATTGAAGATGTTGGGGTTTTGATTGTGAAGTTATGCGATAGACTGCATAATATGCTTACTCTTGATATTCTAAGCGAAGATAAGCAAAAAAGAATCAGTGAAGAAACTTTAGTTGTATATGCTCCAATAGCCCATAGACTTGGTATTTCAAGCATAAAAAATTATTTGGAAGATCTTAGTTTTAAATATCTTATGCCAGATGAGTATAAGCTTATTGACAATTATATCAATTCCAATAATCAAGAAATGCAATTAGGTTTAAATGAATTTATTTCGAAAATCGAACTTTTATTTTTGAGCAATGGCTTTAGACAAGGTAGTTTTGAAATTCAAAAACGCATTAAACATAGCTATTCTATTTATCTTAAAATGCAAAGAAAAGGCATTGGTATTGAAGAAGTTCTTGATTTGCTTGGGGTAAGAATTTTGGTTGAAAAAGTAAGTGATTGTTATTTAGCTTTGGGAATTTTACATACACATTTTAATCCCTTGGTTTCACGTTTTAAGGATTATATAGCCTTGCCTAAACAAAATGGTTATCAAACCATACATACCACACTTTTTGATGCTAAAAGTATTATAGAAGCACAAATTCGAACTTTTAATATGCATAAAATTGCGGAATTTGGTATAGCAGCGCATTGGAAATATAAAGAAGATGGCAGCGTGGTTGCACCTCGTCTTGATTGGCTTACAGATATTTCAATGCAAAGTATAAACAATCTTGAAAATGCAGAAGATTATAATGCTATTGAGCTTTATGAATATGCTAAAGATAGTCTTTATGTTGAAGATGTCGCAGTTTATTCTCCTAAGGGAGAAATTTTCACTTTGCCTCGTGGTGCAACGGTTCTTGATTTTGCTTATGAAGTGCATACCAAAGTAGGGCTTCATGCAAAAAGTGCTTATGTAAATCGTATTAAAGTGCCTTTGTTAACCGAGCTTAAAAATGGCGATATTGTGCGAGTGGTTACTAGCAATGATAAATTTTATCGCTGTTCTTGGATAGATAGTGTTAAAACAGGAAAAGCAAAAGCAAGTATAAGGGAATTTTGTAAGCAAAAAATCAGAGAGATTAATCTAGCAAGTTCTATTAATATGTTAAGTTTTATTTTTGGAGTTGATAAAAACAGAATTGAAACTTGGATAGAAAAAGAAAATTTAGCCAGACGTATTAGACAAGTAGCAACAGATAGTGCTTATTTGAAAGATATAGTTAATGGTCTTAAAAAATACGCCAAGAAGTCATATTGGTTTGATAAATATGAGATTAAAGAGCAAAAAATAGGAAATTTTACTCTATATTGTAACCATAAAATCGCTAATGTGGATTTTGATTTTTGCTGCCATCCAAAAAGAGGTGATGCTGTTTTAGCTTTTGTTAAAGGTGGTAACGCTATTGTCCATCATAAGCTTTGCGATAGAGCTGATAAAATGATAGATAATAATCAAGATATGGTATTTATAAAATGGGATTCTAACATCCCTAAATCTTATAAATTGATTTTTTCTTTGGAAAATAAAAAAGGTGTTTTAGCGGAATTTTTGGCATTTTTAGCTAAAATGCAGATAAATCTATTAACAATTAATTTATCAAGTGATTTAAATTCGGCGGTAGATTATTTTGAGATTACAATGGAAATTCCTGATAATATCAATCCAGATAGTGTCAAGGATAGGTTAAAATCTCGTTGTAAAATTTTAGATTTTACATCTTTAAATGATGCTTATAAAGAAGGTTAAAAAGGTTTATTATGGATATAAAAAAAATATTAGCAGAAGTTAAGCGTGGCTGTGCAGAGCTTATTGATGAAGAAAGAATAGAAAATTTAATTAAAAATTATTATGAAAAGGGTGAAAATTTCTTTATAAAGGCAGGGTTTGATCCTACAGCGCCTGATTTACATTTAGGCCATAGTGTGGTTTTAACAAAAATGGCTTTTTTGCAAAAACATGGAGCTATTGTGCAGTTTTTGATTGGAGATTTTACGGGACAAATTGGCGATCCAAGTGGAAAAAGTGCAACGCGTAAAAAGCTGGATAAAGAGCAAGTTTTAATCAATGCTAAAACTTATGAAACGCAGGTTTTTAAGGTTTTGGATAAAGAAAAAACACAGATTAAGTTTAATTCTACTTGGCTTAATGAACTTGGAGCTGCGGGTATAGTAGAGCTTACTTCAACTTTTAGTGTAGCTAGAATGCTTGAGCGTGACGATTTTACCAAGAGATTTAAAGAGCAAAGCCCTATTTCGATTTGCGAGTTTTTGTATCCTTTACTTCAAGGATATGATAGCGTGGCTTTAAAAAGCGATATTGAAATGGGCGGAACGGATCAAAAATTTAATCTTTTAATGGGAAGACAGCTTCAAAGGGTTTATAACATAGGAAAAGAACAAGCTGTGATTATGATGCCTTTACTCGAAGGTTTAGATGGTGTAAACAAAATGAGTAAGAGTTTAAATAATTACATTGGTGTTACAGAAAAAGCTAATGATATGTATGCTAAAATTTTAAGTATTAGCGATGAATTGATGTTTAGATATTATGAACTTTTAAGTCAAAAAAGCCTAGAAGAAATCGCGCAAATAAAAAAAGATATAGAACAAGGCAATTTACATCCTAAAAAAGCTAAAGAAAATTTAGCTTTAGAGATTACGGAGCGTTTTCACTCCAAAGAAGAGGCTAATAATGCTAAGTCTGAATTTGATAGAATTCATTCTCAAAATGCTTTACCAAGTGATATGGCTGAGTTTGAAATACAAGGAAAAATTTGGCTTGCTAAGGCTTTGGTTGAATGTGGTTTGGAAAGTTCTACTTCTGCGGCAAGAAGAAGCATCAGTGCTAATGCAGTAAGTGTAAATTCTCAAAAAGTTAGCGACGAGCAAATGCATTTAGAACAAGGAGAATACATCTTACAAATAGGTAAAAGAAAATTTGCAAAATTAAAGGTAAAAGAATGAATTTACAACCCTTACAAATAGGAAAACATACTATAAAATATCCCATTTTTCAAGGGGGAATGGGACTAGGCATAAGCTGGGATAGATTAGCTTCTGCAGTTTCTTTAAATGGTGGACTTGGGATCATTTCTTCTGTGGGAACAGGATATTATGAAGAAAGAAAGTATGCGAGTAAAGAATTAAACGCTAAGCCTTATGGAAGTGAAAATTTTTACTCACGCAAGGGTTTGCAAGCTTTAATTAATAATGCAAGAAAAGTTTGTGGCGATGCACCTTTGGGGTGTAATATCTTATGTGCAAGTAATGATTATGCAAGAATAGCACGCGATGCTTGTGAGGTTGGTTTTAATGTGATTGTTTCAGGCGCTGGACTTCCTACAAATTTACCTGAATTTACTGTAGATTTTCCTGATGTGGCTTTAGTGCCTATTATTTCATCTGCAAAGGCTTTAAAAATTATTTGCAAAAGATGGCAAAGCCGTTACAACCGCCTACCTGATGCAGTGGTTTTAGAAGGGCCAAAAAGTGGAGGTCATCAAGGTTTTACTTATGAGCAGTGCTTAGATCCAAATTATCAGCTAGAAAAATTAATCGCTCCTGTGGTAGAAGAGGCTAAAAATTGGGGATCTTTTCCTGTGATTGCCGCAGGTGGAATTTGGGATAAAAAAGATATAGAAAACGCTATTTCTTTAGGAGCTAGTGGTGTTCAAATGGGAACGCGTTTCATAGGAACTTTTGAATGTGATGCAAGTGAAGAGTTTAAAAGCGTTTTGCTAGCTTCTAAAGAAGAAGATATAGAGCTTATTAAATCTCCTGTGGGCTATCCTGCTCGTGGAGTTAGAACCAATCTTTTAAATTTGGTAGATAAAAGAATGGGTCCAAAGATCAATTGTATAAGCAATTGTGTAGCGCCTTGTGGACGCGGAAAAGAGGCGACTAAAGTAGGCTATTGTATAGCAGATAGGCTTTTTGATGCGTGGTCAGGTAAAAAAGAAACAGGACTTTTCTTTACAGGTGCAAATGGATATCGTTTAGATAAACTTATCAGCGTTAAAGAACTTATGGAAAAATTGGTTAATGGTGAATAATGGCTAAAATTTTTGTATTTTTAGTATTTGTTTTCACAACTCTTTTTGGAGCTTATGAAAATGAACTTGCAAATTTCGATAAAAATTTTATCGGTTCTAAAAGCGAAGTGCAAGTAAAATTTCATCATCAGCTAAAAAGTCTTTATATACAAAGTGTTATCAATGAAGATGAAAAAACTAAAATTGAAATCTTAAAAAGATTGATCATCAGTTCAAATACTTTAAATTTAGACGACAAGTCATATGCTAATGAGTTAAAAGAAAGTGGTATAAGCGAAGCAAGTATCAATGCTTTAAGAAAGGCTGTTATTAAAGATATTAAGGTTCAAAATATTTCTCAAGATACTGAAAAGTCAACTTTTAAACCTGTAAAAACAGTTCAAAAAAGTGAAAAAAAATTACCTAATGAACAAATAAAAAATATAGAAAAAATAGATTTTAAAACTTCACAAGAGCCAAAGAGTAGTATCGTTTCTAAAACAAAAAGTGATGATAAAATTTACGTTTTAAGGTCAAGTAAAACAAGCCAAGGTGTAGAGCTTGAATTAAATGCAAATTTAGATAAAAATCAATTAAAAAGTTTTGCTTTAGATGAAAAAGGAAACTATCGTTTTATTAGTGATTTTGATGGGGTTTTAGAAGGGGGTAAAAAAGAGTTTAAATTTGATGACTATCGTTTAGTGATTTCACAATTTAATCCCAAAACCATACGCATAGTGGTTTATGCTAAAGAAAAAATTCCTATTGATATATCTTTTAAAGAAGAAAAAATAATTTTTTCAAAAGAAATTACTAGCCAAAAAAAGACTGAGCAAGTTAGTAAAATTTCAGAGAAAAAGCAAGATCAAAAAACAGAAATTAAAACCAAAGTTTTAGAAATAAAAAAACAAGATAAAAAAACCAATAACGAAAAAGAAGATCAAGGACCTTTATATGTTTTAGATGTGGATAAAATTTCTAACGCTGTGGTGTTAAATTTGAGCGATGATTTGGATGAAAAAGAAATAGCAATATTTGAAACCAAAGATCAAAAATTCCGATATGTTGTAAGTTTTAAAGGTGTGTTAGAAGGTAATAGAAAAAGCTTTACCTTTGGACAAAATACAATTGTCGTTACGCAATATAATCCAAAAATTGTTCGTGTGGTTTTGAGTGCTCCTAAAGAATTTAAACTTTTAAAAAAGTTGGATAATAAAAATCTCACTTTAGGTTTTCATGCACAAACTTCAAGTCAAAATGTAGATAAAAAAGCAACTCAAAGCTTTAATAAAACCTTAAGTACGAGATACAAATCAGGAAAACTTATAGTTATCGATGCGGGGCATGGTGGAAAAGATAGCGGTGCTCTAAGTGATAAAAAAGGAAGTTTAAAAGAAAAAGATATAGTTTTAAGCGCGGCTTTAAAACTTGGAAATGAACTTAAAAAACGCGGTTATAAAGTGCTTTACACTAGAAGTTCGGATAAATTTATCAATCTTCGCGATAGAACTAAATATGCTAATGATAAAAGAGCGGATTTGTTTATCTCTATACATGCTAATGCAGCACCCAATGCTGCCAAGGCTAAAAGTAGCGAAGGTGTGGAAACTTTCTTTTTAAGTCCTGCAAGAAGCGAAAGAAGCAAAAAAGCAGCAGAAAAAGAAAATCAAGGGGATTTTGAAGAGATTAATTATTTCTCAAAACAAAGTATTTTAAATTTCTTAAATCGTGAAAAAATCGTTGCTTCAAATAAACTAGCCATTGATGTACAAAAAAATATACTCACTCAAACACGCAAAAAGTATAAAATTGTAGATGGCGGTGTAAGAGAAGCACCTTTTTGGGTTTTAGTAGGTGCGCAAATGCCTGCAATTTTGATTGAAATTGGCTATATCACACATCCAAATGAAGGTAAAAGAATCGCCAATAAAGCTTTTCAAGATTTATTGGTTAAGGGTATTGCTGATGGAGTTGAGAGTTATTTTTATAACAACCGATGAAAAAAGCTAAGCTAATTTTTAAGGATAATACTCCTTTTTCTTTGGATTTTGATGATTTTTATTTTAATTCCAAAGATGGCTTAAATGAAAGCAAATTTGTTTACACTCATTCTTTTGAATGGAAAAATCAAGAAAATTTCATTATCGCAGAGAGTGGTTTTGGTATAGGTTTAAATTTTTTTCTTACTTTGAAACGCTTTTTAGAAACCACTCCTTCTAAGCGTCCCAAAAAACTTTTTTATATCAGTATAGAAGCTTTTTATATCGAAAAAGAACAATTAAGAGAAATTTATCAAAAACTAGGATTTTATGAAGAGTTTAAAGAGTTTTTAGAGCAATTTTTAAAATTTTATCCTAAAGCTAAAGAAGGAATTTATCGTTTTTATTTTGAAGATTGTTTTTTAGATCTTGTTTTTGAAGATATTGCTATTTTAAAAGAATTGGATTTTAAAGCTGATGTTTGGTATTTAGATGGATTTTCTCCAAATAAAAACTCGCAAATGTTTGATGAAAAATTAATTTTTGAAGTGGCAAGACTTTCTAAAAAAAATGCACAAATTTGCACCTTTTCTTCGGCAAGTTTTTTACAAAAAAATTTAAAAAAATATGGCTTTAGAGTAGAAAAAACCAAAGGTTTTAGAAAAAGAGAAATGATTAAAGCTTATTTGGAAAATGAACTTGAGTTTAAAGATAAAGAAGCGTATTTTTCAAGAACATTTTCATCTTTAAAAAATAAAAAAGTAGCTATTATTGGTGCAGGTATATCAAGTGCTGTTTTAGCTTATGAGCTTAGTTTAAGGGGTTTTGAAATAGATGTTTTTGAAAAACATTTAGAATTAGGTAAGGGTGCAAGCGGAAATGAAAGTGGAATTTTAAGCTCTTTAATCTTAAAGCCTAAGGTAAATTTAGGGGAGTTTTCAGAGCTTTCTTTTATAGAGGCAAGTCGTTTTTATAGACAAATTTTAGATTTAGAATTTAAGGGTGTAGTCGAGTTTGCACATAATGATTTGATGCAAGAAAGATTTGACACACAAAGAGAAAATGTTTTGCTTAAAATTTCAAAAAATCAAGCTTTTTTAGAAGATGGTGGAGTGATTTTTCCAAAAAATTTGGTTAAAAATCTTTTTGAAAAAAGTAAAGCTTGTATATATTTTAATCATGAATTTCAAGCTTATAAATTTGAAAATGAGTGTTTTGCTTTAAAATTTAAAAATAATATTGTTAAAAGTGATTATGCGGTTTTGATTTATGCTATGGGTGCAGATACAAAAGATTTTGTTTTTTATGATGAGATGAAATTAAGCAAAGTAAGAGGTCAAGTTACACATCTAAAACCTTTTTTAGACTCTCCATTTCCTTTATCTTCTAAGGCTTATATTTGCCCTATAAAAGATGATTTGCAAGTGATTGGAGCAAGTTATGATAGGCTTGATACAAGTTTAGAATCAAAAGAAGAAGATGATAAACAAAATATAGAAAATATAGCCGAATTTATAGATAAAAATACAAAATTAGAAATCATAGGTTCTAAGGTAGGTTTTAGATCTTATTCGAGTGATCGCTTTATGATAGTTGGAAATGCTTATGATGAAGTGTTTTATAAAGAAGAATATAAAGCTTTATTATGGACAAAAAACAAGGAGCAAAAACCAGCTAAAATGTCTTGTAATTTGTATTTTAATTTTGCTCATGGATCAAGGGGTTTTAGCACAAGTGTTTTAGCGGCAAGGTATTTGTGTGCATTGATAAATAATGAACCCTTGTGTTTAGAAAAAAAATACATCCACGCTATTCACCCTGCAAGATTTTTGATTCGCAAACTCAAAAAAGGCTTATGATTAAACTTTAATTAAGATTGATACTAATATTTGCTTATGAGAGTAAGTTTTTAATTTTATTTTAACTTCCTTTATTTTATTATTATAGAGAATAAATTTCATATTATAAAGGAAATATAATGATTGATTATCATCAAATAGAGTCGCGTTTATCGGCTCTTGAAAAGCTTCCTTCTTTAAAAGACAATGATAGCATTGCAAAAGCATTAGAAAAGTCAGGTTTTTCTAGAAGGGATTTTATGAAATGGGCAGGTGCTATGACGGCATTTTTGGCTTTACCAGCGAGTTTTACTCCTATGGTAGCAAAAGCTGCTGAGCTTGCTGATAGACTTCCTGTTGTGTGGCTTCATATGGCTGAGTGTACAGGCTGTAGTGAGAGTTTGTTAAGAAGTGATACTCCAACGATTGATAGTTTGATTTTTGATTATATTTCTTTAGAATATCACGAAACAGTGATGGCTGCAGCAGGTTGGCAAGCTGAAGAAAATTTAGAAAGTGCCATTCAAAAACATAAAAATAAATACATTTTAATGGTTGAAGGTGGCATCCCTATGGGTGATACAGAGCATTTTTTAACCATAGGTGCACATGGAAAAACAGGCTATGAGCTTTCAAAAATGGCAAGTGAAAATGCTTTGGCTATTTTTGCTATAGGAACCTGTTCTAGCTTTGGAGGAATCCAAGCAGCAAGACCAAATCCTAGTAATGCGCAGCCTTTAAGTAAAGTAACAAGCAAAACTGTGATCAATGTTCCCGGCTGTCCTCCAAGTGAAAAAAATATAGTGGGTAATGTGCTTCATTATTTATTATTTGGTGAGTTACCAGCACTTGATGTATATAATAGGCCAAAATGGGCTTATGGCTTAAGAATTCATGATCTTTGTGAAAGACGCGGACATTTTGATGCGGGTGAATTTGTGCATGCCTTTGGAGATGAAGGAGCAAAACAAGGTTTTTGTCTTTATAAAGTAGGCTGTAAAGGGCCTTATACTTTCAATAACTGTTCAAGAGAGAGATTTAACCAGCACACTTCTTGGCCTATCCAAGCAGGGCATGGTTGTATAGGTTGTTCCGAGCCTGATTTTTGGGATACTATGGGACCTTTTGAGGAGCCTATGGCTAGTCGTAAATTTGATACTGTTTTTGGTTTGGGCGCGGATAGTGTTTCAGATAAAATCGGCATAGGCGTGCTTACGCTCACAGGTGTTGCTATAGCAGCGCACGCAGTTATATCTTCCATGCAAAAAGATAAGGAATAAAAATGAGTCAAAAAATAATTGTAGATCCTATTACAAGAATTGAAGGGCATTTAAGAGTTGAAGTTGTTGTTGATGATAACAATGTGGTAAAAGAAGCTTATGCGGGCTCTACTTTGTGGCGTGGTATTGAAACCATAGTAAAAGGGCGTGATCCAAGAGATGCGGGTTTTATGACACAAAGAATTTGTGGAGTTTGTACTTTTTCACATTATAAAGCAGGTATAGTTGCTGTTGAAAATGCTTTAGGTATTACTCCACCTTTAAATGCGCTTTTAACAAGAACTTTAATGAATGCAGCTTTATTTTTACACGATCATATCGTGCATTTTTATCAACTTCATGGGCTTGATTGGGCTGATGTGGTAAGTGCTTTAAGTGCTGATGTTAAAAAAGCAAGCGATGAAGCTTTTAAATACACTCCAAATCCTTATGCAACAGGTGCGGATAAATTTCTTGAAGTGCAACAAAGACTTAAAACTTTTGTAGATAAAGGAAATTTAGGACCTTTTGCTAATGCGTACTATGGTCACCCAACTTATCGTTTAAGTCCTGAGCAAAATTTAATCGTTCTTTCTCACTATTTAGAATGTTTAAGAATCCAAAGAATCATTGCTCAATGTATGGCGATTTTTGGAGCTAAAAATCCACATCCACAAAGCTTAACTGTTGGTGGTGTAACTTGCGTTATGGATTTACTTGATCCTGCAAGAATGGGTGAATATATGGTTAAATTCCAAGAAGTACAAGACTTTGTTAATCGTGCGTATTATCCTGATCTTGTGATGGCAGGAAAAGCTTATGCGCATGAAGCAAGTGTTTTAAACGATATAGGGGTAAATAATCTTTACACCTTTAAAGAATTCCAACTCGGAAGAGATGAATGGCTTTTTGAAAGTGGTATTATCAAAAATGGAGATTTAAGCAAGGTTTATGAAGTAGAAGAAGATAAGATTACTGAAGAGGCAACTCATTCTTGGTATGCAGACAATGAACCTTTACATCCTTATGATGGCAAAACAAATCCAAATTATACAGGACTTGTAGATGGAGAAAGCGTAGATCATCATGGAAATAATGTTCATTCTAAAGTGTTTGATACTAAGGGTAAATATAGTTGGATTAAAGCTCCACGCTATGAAGGAAACCCTATGCAAGTAGGACCTTTAGCAAATATCGTTGTAAATTATGCCAAAGGTAATCAAAATGTTGTTCCTGTGGTAGATGAGTTCTTAAAAGAAACAGGACTTCCTTTAAATGCTGTATTTAGTACACTTGGAAGAACAGCTGCTCGTTGTATTGAAGCAAAAATCGTTGCAAATAATGCTTTAAAAGCGTTTAATAATTTAGTTGAAAATTTAAAAGTAGATCAGAGTACTTGCGCGCCTTATGTGATCGATAATTCTAAAGAATACAAAGGACGCTATATGGGGCATGTGCCACGCGGAACATTAAGTCATTGGTGTAGAATTAAAAATGGCGTCATTGAAAACTGGCAAGCTGTGGTGCCTTCTACTTGGAATGCAAGTCCAAAAGACGCAAATGGCGTAGGTGGAAGTTATGAGCAATGTTTGATAGGACTTAAAATCGCTGATGTAAAACAACCGCTTGAAATTATTAGAAAAATTCACTCTTATGATCCTTGTATTGCTTGTGCGGTGCATGTAATGGATACTAAGGGCAATAATCTAAGCGAATATAAAGTGAATGTCAATTTATAAGGAGGCTTTCATGCAAAACAAAGAAGAAAAATTGCAAAGAAAAGCTGAATATGAATTTAGCATAGGTTTGCGTTTAACACACTGGATAAGAGCTATTGCTATAGTGATTCTTATTGGCACAGGGTATTATCTTTCTTATGTGTTTCAAAGTCCTATTAGTAACGGCGAACCTGTAAATTTTATGCAAGCAAAATACCGTTTAGTACATCAAGCGGTGGGTTTTGTTTTAATCGCTTGTATTATTTTTAAGGTGTATTTGTTTTTTTGCGATAAGGTAAGTGCAAAAGAACGCAGAAGTGCATGGGATATTTTTAATATCAAATTATGGATAGAACAAGTAAAATTTTACATTTTCTTAGGAAAACATCCGCATTTAAAAGGGGTTTATAATCCTTTGCAATTTGTAACTTATTTTTTCTTTTATCTTGTGATGTTAGGTATCATTCTTACAGGGCTTATTCTTTATACTCATACTTACCATGAGGGCTTAGGTGGGCTTTTATATCATATTTTAAGACCACTTGAAGCTGCAATGGGCGGTTTGGCTGATGTAAGAACTTATCATAGAATTTTGATGTGGGTGATTATGATTTTTGTACCAGTACATATTTACATGGCGATTTTTAACGCAGTAAAAGGTAAAGATGGTGCTATGGATGCTATTATTAGCGGATATAAATATGTAAAAGAAGAAAAGCATTGAAATTCTTAGTCCTTGGAATAGGTAATATCATGTTTGCAGATGAAGGCTTAGGCGTTCATCTTTGCAAACAACTTGAAAAAAACTACAAATTCACTCATTCTGAATTTACTTTAGATTTTGTTGATGGTGGAACTTTGGCTTTGCAACTTAGCTATATCATCGCTAGGTACGATAGACTTATCGTTTTAGACTGCATAGAAGCACAAGATGCGAGTATAGGAGATGTATTTTTCTTTCCTTATGATGCTATGCCTAATAAAATTAGCTGGAGTGGAAGTGCTCATGAAATAGAAATGCTTCAAACCTTGCAATACATGGAGCTTGCAGGAGATTTGCCTAAAACACACATCTTAACTTGTGTGCCAAAGCGTATTGAAGCGATGAGTTTTAAGCTCTCAGATGAGCTTATACAAGGGGCTAAAATCATGGAAAAAACTTTACTTGATTTTTTAAGCAAGGAAGGTTTTGTTTATGAAAAGATTGCGGATTTTTCTTTGCAAGAATTAGCTGATATTTCTTATAAAAATTACTAAATTTTTATTCTAAAATTCATAGCTTTATTTAAAGAGATTAAATCCACATTTTCTAAATTTACACCACTTGGAATTCCTTGAGCGATTTTACTAAAAGTTAGGTTTAAATCTTTAAATTTATCTTCTATAAAAAAGATAGTTGCATCAGAATTAATGCTATGTGTCAATGCAAAAATGAGCTCAGAGATATTTAGCTTAAGTATGATTTGCTTTAGTTTTTCAAGTTTTTCTTCATTTAACTCATCTAAAACAAAATATAGCCCATTGTAGCTTTGACTCTCTTCGAGTGTTAGTATATCTTTTGGGCTTTCAACTATACATAAAATGTTTTTATTTCTTTCTTCATCGCTGCAAATTTCGCAAAGCTCATTTTCACTTAAAGCACCGCATTGCTCACAAGGTTTTATAAAGCGGATAGCATTTTCTATATTGTGTGCGAGTTTCATACCATCGATTTGATTATTTATGCAAAGGTGATAAGCAAGCCTTATGGCAGTTTTTTTCCCTATGGTAGGTAAATTTGCAAAACTTTCAACAAGTTCGTTGAATTTTTCTAGGCCTTTTGCCATTATTTTTCTTTATCTCCAAAGAAAATTTTAAAACAATGCTTTCCATCATCATAAAAATAAATCAAATCAAAATTATGCAGTTTACATACCTCTGAAACTATATAAAGTCCTAGCCCCATACCTTTGACCTGATTGTGTTTTTCTCTTGCGAAAGCTTCAAGATAATGTTCTATAGGCTCTGCTAAAGGCTTGCCTGGATTTTTAATAGTAAAACATTCTTTACAACAAAAAAGCTCACAAGTGCCATTGTTTGAGTATTTTAAGGCATTATCGATAAGATTTTTTAAAATTACAGAGAAAATTTCCATATCAACATTGATTAAAGCATCATATCTAATATCAACTTTTACAACTTTATTAAAATCATCTCTCATAAGATGTTCTTTTGCTTCTTCAAGTATAGTGCTAAAACGACTAGGTTTAAAGTGTAAGTTGTAGTTTTTTGAAAATAAATTTTCGATTTTGGCAAATTCATTGATCAAAGAATCCATACGTAAAAATATAGCGATAAGTCTTTCTTTTTGTCTGTCTTCTTTGATCATTTCAGAAATGATTCTCCCTTTTCCTATAGGAGTTTTTAACTCATGCATGATTGTTCTTAGGAAAAGTTGTCTTGATTGTATTAATTCTTGATTTTTTTTAAAAGCTTTTTGAAATTCAAAGGCGATTTTGCCTACTTCATCTTCTTGATAATCTAAAAAATCAGGTTGCTCCCCATTTGCAACTTTAGCAACTTGCCTTCTTAATTTTTTTAAAGGTTCTAAAGATTTTAATACCGAAAAATACATAAAAACAACCAACAAAGAAAAAGAAAAAAATCCTATTAATAAAAGATTATAAACTCTATCGCTAGTATTTTCTTCATATAAGCCATCAAAATCTTTACATTGAACATCAAAATAAAGATTGCTATGATATTTTAAAGAAGAAAGGGTGCAAAATTCTCCATTTGCCTTAAAAAGTGATTGTCCGTTATTTCTTATGCTTTTTACAAGATAGGGATTTTGTATAGTATTAAAACCGCTATTTTCAAGATAGGATCCTATTTTAGCACCTGAAGTGTTTTCATAGGAGATGAGTAAATTTTTTATAAGATTTTCTTGTTTTAAACTTTCTTCTTCGTTGTAAGCACTTCCTTCTATTTTCAAAAGAACGATAAAAAGCACACAAACTAAGAAAAAAGTAACAACAAATAAAATAATTAGCTTGGTATAAATAGAATAATTTTTTGTCATCCTATTAGTTTATATCCTATACCTCTAACAGAAAAAATATGTTTTGGAGATTTTGAACTATCTCCTATTTTTACTCTTAATCGACCAATGATAACATCAAGACTTTTAGAATCTTTATCTTTTAGATTTTTACAGCGACTTACAAGCTGTTCTCTTGAAACACTATATCCGTGCTGCTGGATAAGGTATTCTAAAATTTCAAACTCAGCAGGAGTAAGTGTTAAAACCTTATCTTCATAGGTGATCTCATGCCTTCTCTCATCGATTTTGAAAGCAGAATTAATATTTTCATTATTTGCGTGTTCAACTCTTTTTGTGCGACGAATAAGACTCATAATCCTTGCATACATTTCTTTTGGATCGTAAGGCTTTGGCAGGTAATCATCAGCACCAATTTGAAGCCCTACAACCTTATCGCTTAAGTCGCCTCTAGCTGATGAGATGATAATGGGAATATTGCTTTTTTGTCTGATTTCTCTACAAACTTCAAGACCATCAATTCCTGGTAAAGTTAAATCCAAGATTAGACAATCATAGCCTTGAACGCCTACATTTAAGGCGCTTTTAGGATTTTCAAAATTTGTGATTTTAATATTAAACTGCGCTAAATACTCAGATAATAATTGCGCAAAATCAGGATCATCTTCTATCATCAACACATTAATCATTTTAGTATCCTTTAAATTTTATCTAAGATTTATAATATTTGCATAATTTTATTTAAAATTTGATAAATTATTGATTTTATTTTTGCTAAAATTAGATTTTTGAATTTTTAAGATTAAAATTCTAGCAAAATTTTAAATTTTTTAAAGGAATAATGTGGAAATAAGTTATTATGAAATTCTTGAAATCACGCAAAATGCTGATAAAGAAACTATAAAAAAAGCCTATAGAAAAATGGCTTTAAAATACCATCCCGATAGAAACCAAGGCGATAAAGAAGCAGAAGAGAAATTTAAGCTTGTTAATGAAGCCTATGAGGTTTTAAGTAATGATGAAAAGCGAGCTATTTATGATAGATATGGAAAAGATGCTTTAAAAGGTGGTGGATTTGGTTCTAGTAGCTCAGGTTTTGGTGGTTTTGAGGATTTAGGAGATATATTTTCTAGTTTTTTTGGAGAAGGCTTTGGCTCATCATCGCGTCGTAGAAAGAGTTCAAATGATGAGAAAATCCCTTCAGATTTTATCGTTAATTTAAAATTAAGTTTTAAAGAAGCGGTTTTTGGTTGTAAGAAAAATATAGACTTTACTTATAAATGTTCTTGTAAAACTTGTAATGGAACAGGGGCTAAAGATGGAAAACTTCAAACTTGTCCAAAGTGTCAAGGTAGAGGACAGGTTGGAATTTCTCAAGGTTTTATCACTTTTGCACAAACTTGCCCTGATTGTCAAGGAAGTGGAGAAAAGGCTAGTGAAAAATGTAGCGATTGTAAAGGTTTAGGTTATAATGAAAGCAAAGATAGTGTAGAACTTAATATCCCAGAAGGTGTAGATACAGGTATGAAACTTCGTGTCAATGCTAAAGGCAATATCTTAAAAAATGGCACTAGAGGGGATATGTATGTTAAGATCATTGCTGCCGAAGATGATACTTTTATCAGAGATGATGACGATATATATATAGAATTTCCAGTGTTTTTTACTCAAGCTATCTTAGGAGAGAGTATAAAAGTACCTACCATACGCGGTGAAGCAAGTTTAAATTTACCAAAGGGTGCTAAAGATGGGCAAAGATTTGTTCTTGAAAAAGAAGGAGTAAAAGATGTTCATAGTTCTCGCATAGGAAATCAAATCGTTCAAATTTCTATCAAATTCCCAACTTCTTTAAACGATGAACAAAAAGAACTTTTAGAAAAACTAAGTGAAAGTTTTGGTATCAAAGATGGTATGCATCAAGAGCAAAAAGGGCTTTTTGAAAAAATCGCTAATTGGTTTAAGTCCTAATTTTCCTAAAGCTTTTTAGCTTGGGAAAATCTTTTTTTATATAAATTTAAGTTTTAAAAATCAGGCATAAAAAAAGGCGGGGTAAAACCCCGCCTTAAAGTTAAACTTGAAAACCCCTTAGAATTTGTAAAGAGCTTGAAGTCTTACAGCATCGTGATGAGTGCTTTCAGGATCTGTATTAACATTTACATAAGAGTAGAATGCTGAGAAGTTAAGTTTTGGAGAGTATTTGTAATCTACTCTTGCAACAGCTTCAAGTTTCTTACCACCATTGCCAATTTCCCCTGTTTTTGTTCCACCGTATACAAAGTCAGCACCAACGCGAACTGTTTCATTAAAAGTATATCCAGCAGTTACATAACCAAAGATATTTCTACCAATATCGCCATTTAAATTAGAACCATTAGTATAGAAAATTTCTTCACCTGCAAGCAAAGAGCCAAGATTACCTTGATCTTCAATTGTGGTTAAAGTAACTTTATCTTTTTTACCATAGTATAAACCACCAAGGCTAGCATCCCAACCATTTAATTCAACACTACCTCTTAAAGCGAAGAAATTACCGTTAGCTGCTTGATTTGTAAGTGCATTTTTAAGTTTGCTATCCAAGGAATTTCCTAGGTAAGCTCCTTCAAGAGTCCAGTTGATTCCATCAAAGATAGTTGTGCTATAAGCTGCATCTACAGCATATAAGAATGCATTATCACTCATATAAGCTAACCATAATTGAGGATTAAATTGTCCACCTAAGAATTCATAAGAACCTATGGCAGCAGCACCATAAAGATTTTTATCCCAGTTTAAAGCACCGCTTGTATCGCTATCACCTTGAGGATTTCCACGATTAAATTGAACTCCTGTAATTTTGTTACCACCAGAATCTTGAGTGATTATTACAGTAGAGTCTGAAGCTTCGTTGAAACTATCTACTGCAAAAGCAGCTAGAGTTAAACCATCGATGCTGTTGTTTACTACTTTAATACCTGTTCCAACTAAACCATCAACTCCATTATCAGTCCAGATAGTGTTTAGTTGTTGTTTACCAGCGATTACGCTTGTTGCAACATCTTCATTTGTATAAGTTAAATATAATTGGCGAACACTTAAGGTATCACTTGTGTTGCTGATGCTATTTTCACCATAACCACCATCTTTCGAATTATAGTCAAATTGAACAAAAGCTTTGAAGTTATCAGCTATAGCGGCATTAAAGTTAACTTGTGCTCTGTATTTATGATCTTGTTTACCAGAAATACCAGAACCATAATTATCATTGCTCCATGGATTGCTACTTTCATATCTGTATCTTAATACTCCAGATACATCGATATCTTTGATCGCTTCTTCAAGTGGAGTAGCGTTAGCTGCTGAAAAAGCACCTGCAGCAAGAGCTGCAACTAAACTAAGTTTAACTAGTTTCATGAGAATTCTCCTTGTCAAAAATTAATAAAACATCGTAATTGTAGCACATAAATTTGGAGTTTTTTCTTAAGAAGCACTTAAAATAGTAAAAATTTTAAATCTGAAGGATAAAAACATCTAAAGAAAAGCCTAGCTAAAGGGATTTAAGCTAGGCGTGTAATTTTAAGGAGTTTTTCTTATGAATGTTTTTCGGTTCGTTTAGAAGTATAAGTCTAAAAAGTAAACGAGAAGTAATATATAGTTGTTTTAAATTATTTTGATAAAAAAACAAGTAAATTTTTACAAGCTAGGGATAAAATTTTATAAGTTTCATCAAAATTCCCACTATACCAAGGATCAGGGACTTCATCGTAGTTTAGACTAGGACTAAAATCAGTGATTTTTAAAACTTTGTTTTGGGTGTTGGTGAAGTTTTTTAAAATATTTTTGAAGTTGGAATTGTCCATAGTGATTAAAAAATCGCTTTCATCGCAAAGCTTTTGAGTGAGTTTTTTGCTTATGAAATTTTTGTGTTCTATGTTAAGTTGGGCAAGCTTGTTTTTGGTACCATAGTGCATACCTTCTCCATCGTGTTCTCCTGAAGTTCCAGCACTGCTTATAAAAAATTCTTTTTCTAAATTTGCTTTTTTGACAAGATCTTTCATGATAAATTCTGCCATAGGTGAACGGCATATATTGCCTAAGCATATAAAGAGTATTTTTTTCATTTTTATCCTTGAGTTTTAATTAAAAATTATAAAAAATATCATACAATAAATCCATGGAAAATTTCAATAGAACTTTGCTTGTGTGTTGGTTTGGTGTTTTTACCACAAGTATGGGGCTTAGTCAAATCGCTCCGATTTTGCCTTTTTATATCAAAGAACTAGGACATGTTAATACGAGTGAAATAGCGTTTTATTCAGGACTTGCTTTTGGGATCACTCCGCTTTTTATGGCTGTTTTTTCGCCTTTATGGGCTTTTTTGGGTGCAAAGTATGGTTATAAAAATATGCTTCTTCGTGCAAGTTTTGGGATGTCGGTTTTAACCTTATGGCTCAGTTTTGCTCATAGTGCTTTAGAAGTGGTTTTTGTGCGGGGTTTAACAGGAGTAATTTCAGGTTTTACTTCTGCTGCTGTTGTGTTTATCGCTGTAATAGCGCCTAAAGAAAAAGTCGCTTATGCTTTAGGAACTCTTTCTACGGCTTCTATAAGTGGAAGTTTGCTTGGGCCTTTGTTTGGTGGCTTTGTGGCTGAATTTTTTAGCATTAGTGCGGTTTTTGATGTGGTGGCTTTTTTGATCGCTTGTTCTTTTGTGACGATTTATTTTTTCATCCATGAAAGAAAAATTCAAAAAGAGGCGAAGAAAAATACCCAAAAAGTAAAAGAAAACAAAACCCTTATCATCGTTCTTTTTATCACTACTTTTGTGATACAATTTGGTACTTTTGGAGTGATGCCGATTTTAAGTATTTATGTTGAGCAAATTCATCAAGGTGGAACTTTAGCTCTTTGGGCGGGTATAGTGGTGGCTGCAAGTGGGATTAGTAATCTTTTTTTCGCACCAAAACTTGGAAAAATCGCTGATAAGATAGGGCCTAGTAAGATTATTTTTGGAGCTTTGATATTTTGTGGAATTTGCTTTTATTTGCAGGCTGTAGCAAGTAATGTTTATATGCTTATTTTTGTGCGTTTGCTTATAGGTATAGGGCTTGGAGGGCTTTTGCCTTGTGTGAATGCCTTGCTTAAAAAAAGCGTGAGTGCTAAAAATTTAAGTGTGATTTTTGGTTTTAATCAAACTTGTCAATTTTTGGGAAATTTTTGTGGTGCTTTTGGTGGAGGGCTTATGGCTTCGCATTTTAGCGTGGAATTTGTTTTTACTTTTGTGTGTTTGATTTTTATCATTAATGCTTTTATTTTCTTAGCGTTTGAGAAAAAATATATCTTTTCAAATCAAGGTTTATAAATTTAGAAAGGTTTAAAATGGAAATGATTTTATTTGTTTTAGTGATGATTTTGCTTGTGCTTTTGTTTGTAGTGCTTTTTAGGCAGTATAAAAGCCCTAAAATAGAAGAAAAAAGCACGCAAAGTTTTAGCGATATCATGCAGCTTAAATCCATAGGAGAATTAAGTGTTTTTCAGGTTTTTAGTAAAGAGATTGTCACTAAAAAAGATAGTGCTTTTAATGGAATTTGGAAAAATCTTTTAGGATGGTCTTTGAGTGAAAGACAGATTGCTTTGATTTTTGAATTTGAGATCACTTTCTTGTATGATTTAAGGGATAAAAACTTTGATATTTTGCCTTTAGGGGACGATGCTTATAAGATCATCATGCCAGAGTGTAGATACAAACACAGCATCATAGATATGAAATTTTATGATGAAAAAAATGCTAAATTTTTACCTTTTTTACTGCCTGATTCTATCAATAGTACGGGAATTAATTTTAGCGAAAGTGATAAAAACAAACTCATAAAAGAAGCCAAAGATGAGGTTAAAGACTTGTCTTTAAATCTTATCCAAAATTTAGAAAGCAAAATTCATAAAAGTGCTAAGGATACTTTAGAAGCTATTGCTAAAGGTTTTGGGGCTAAGAGAGTAGAATTTGAATTTAAAGATAACACACAAAAGCTAGATGTAAACTAGCTTTTTCTTTTCTTGCTTGAGTGATGCTTAGTTTGTTATTTTGTAAATTTTTTGATTATTTCATAGTTTTGTAAAAGCTGTTCAAAAGAAAAATTTAAATTTGCAGGAGAAGTTGAGGGTAGGGCTATGGCTTTTAAATGAGAGTGAAATTTAGTAAAAAATTTATAAGCACTTTGTCCGGTGGTAAAAATGGCTTGGATTTTGGCTTGAGAAAGGATCAGGTTTAAATCATTGGCTTTTGCATAGCTTATGGTTTTATCATCTGAATTTTTTATCTTGCAACTTTGAAGTACATCCCAAAGAGCGATATGTTTTTTTCTTAAAAAGACTTGTTGTTCTGTGATATTTTCTAATTTTACATCAAAAAGTGTTTCTAGTATAGGCCAAAAACGATTTCTTGGGTGTTGATAATAAAAGCCGTCTTGTCTTGATTTGATAGAAGGAAAAGAGCCCAAAATTAAGATTTTAGAATCCTTGTCAAAAAAAGGCTCAAAAGGATGAGTTAGAAATTCACTCACTCGCACAAATCCACAGAAATTTTTCCGTTTTTAATTTCGCTGATTTTAACTTTTAAGCTTTGGTTTTCGCTTAAATTAAGATGCTTGCTTTTTGAACTATGCAATAAACCATCAACACCATTTTTAAGTTCCACAAAGGCTCCAAAAGGAGCGATTTTTTTAACAATACCTTGAAATTCTTGCCCAAGTTCAAAGTCTGATATATCTTTGTCTTTAGAGCCTTTTTTAGTTCCTTTTTGAGAGCTTGTGATGTTTATGATGTAGTCTTTTGCGGCTTTGATTTGCTCGTTTTGATTACCTGCTATTTTTACTTCACCTTTTTCGCGATCTAAGTCTATAGAAACGCCAAATTTTTCTATGATTTCTTTGATGGTTTTTCCAGCTTGCCCTATGATATCAACGATTTTTGAAGGATCAACGCTAAAAAGCTCAAGTTTAGGTAAAACTTCTTCATTGACTACGATTTCTTTGGCGGCTTCTTCCATGATATTTAGGATGTGAATTCTTCCTTCTTTGGCTTGGTATAAAGCTTGTTTTAGTGTTTCTTGATCGATTCCGCCTAGTTTTATATCCATTTGAAGAGCAGTAACGCCGTCTTTGCTTCCTGCTACTTTAAAGTCCATATCCCCATCATGATCTTCAAGTCCCATGATATCTGTTAAAACAGCAAATTTGTTATCTTCAAAGATAAGCCCCATGGCTACTCCTGCAACAAGTTTTAAGCTTGGCACTCCTGCTGCTTTTAGGGCTAAAGATCCGCCACAAACCGTTGCCATAGAACTTGAGCCATTGCTTTCTAAAATTTCACTGACTAAGCGGATTACATAAGGATAGTTTTCATCTATGCTTGGATAAAGTGCTCTTTTGGCTAAATTTCCATGTCCTAGCTCTCTTCTTCCTAGAGCTTTGATAGGACTTGCTTCGCCTACTGAAAAACCTGGAAAATTATAATTTACCATAAAGCGTTCGCTTATAGGATTTTTTTCTGTAAGCAAGTCTATCATTTGAGCATCGTTTTCTCCGCCTAAGGTTGCAACCACTAGAGCTTGAGTTTGTCCACGAGTGAAAAGACAAGAGCCATGAGCGTTTGGCAAGAGATTGGTTTCTATACTGATAGGACGCACCTCGTTTAAACTTCTACCATCAGCTCTTTTGCCTTCATTTAAAATTTGCTCACGAATAAGTTTGCGTTTGACTTTAGCTAAGGTATTTAAGATACTTTCTTCGCTCCAGTCTTTAGCGATTTCAAGATTTAAAATTTCTTTAGCAATTTTATTTAGTTCGCTTGCTCTTTCGCTTTTTGCCATTTGGTTGATGGCTTCTTTGATTTGTTTTTGGAAATTATTTTCTATAAAAGCTAAAATTTCAGGATGTTCAATCTCATTTTTTAGTTCGATTTGAGAATTTTTTTTGTGTTTGCTAAAGGCTTCTTCATAAGCATTTGAACCATTTAATATAGCTTTTTGAGCTAAATTTAGAGCTTCTAAAATTTCATCTTCGCTAAGTTCATTCATATTTTGTGAAGTGGTTTGAGTTAAAACATCAGCATAAGGAGCTTCGATAAAGATTTCATTTTCTTTTTGATCGGGTAAGGCTCTCATTTCTATCATCAAAAGCTCATCTTTTACACCTGCTACATAGAGATCTAGAGTGCTATTTTGAAGCTCTTCATTGTTTGGATTGAGTATGAAATTTCCATCTATCTTTCCTATGCGAACACCGCACACTGGAGCTTTCATAGGTATATCACTAAGATAAAGTGCCACGCTTGCGGCATTTAAGCTCATTACTTGCAAATCTACCTTAGGATCAGCTGAGAGAACCATCACAACGATTTGAGTTGGATAAGCATAGCCTTTTGGAAAAAGAGGGCGTAAGCTTCTATCAATGATGCGTGCTGTTAAGGTTTCTGCATCGCTTGGCTTGGTTTCTCTTTTAACATAGCCACCAGGGATTTTTCCTGCGGCATAAGCTTTTTCGATGTATTGAACGGTTAGAGGTAAAAAATCTTCTTCAACTTGTTTTTCTTCTCTTGCAACTGTAGCTAGAACAACGCTTTTGCCTTGTCTCATTAAAACAGCACCAGCAGCTTGTTTGGCGACTTTATCTATATCAAATATTTCTGTATTTTTGTTAATTTCTATGCTGTATTGCATTATTTTTCCTTTTTTACCAGATAATAAATTCGTAAAATTTTTTAAAATATTTAGCAAATTTCATCCTTTTTAAATTTTGTTTTCACTTTCTGCTAAAGAGAAATCGTATTTTACTCCTCCTAAAGGATAGAAGTTGAAAATAAAATAAACTCCGCTTTGATTTTTAGCTGTGATACCACCACTTGTGAGTTGTGGATCGATTCTTTCTCTATACATTAAAGAATAGTTCCAACATTTTCTTTGGTAGGTATAGCCAAGTTCCCACATGTTTGCATGAGCTCTTTGAGTATCAAACCAAATTCCACCAAATAAATTGTAATTAGGTGTGGCAATATAATTTGCTCTTGTGCCAATAAAGCTATATTTTCCATACTCATCGTTTTGATAAGCATGAGAAAACATCCAATTAAATTTTGAATTTGTATTGACTTCTATTTGGCTGATGACATTGGTAAAGCGACTTTGCTCATAAGAGTAAAGCACTTCGCTGTTGAGATTGATGTTTTCATTAAAATAATAAGTTAAAAGATTTTCAAGTTCATAGAATTTATTTTGTTTATTGAGATAGTCAAGTGAAAATCTGTGTTTGAGTTTTTTTTGTCCTTCGTTGTTATAGAAATATTGCACAGCATAAAGACTTGTATGTTCGTTTTCTTTGTCGTATTCTTCAAGATAATCTTGCGTGATTTTACCTGATTTTGCTCCTGGTAAAATGTAATTCACTCCTAAATTTAAAGTATGAAAGAAATTTTCATAAGCTTTTGAAAGATCGGTGTAGAGATTAAAATCATGAGTGTTTCTAAAATAATGCTCATGGTTTCTTTCGGGATCGTTGCTATAATTTACAAAAGAAGCATAAAATCTTTCTGTAAAAGTAAAGTGTAAAAAGTCTCCAAAAAAAGCGTTGTGATATGAGATAGGCAAGTCTAAATTTAGCTCATTTGCATAAGAACCAGCAGGTCGGTAAAAATTATGAAATGAAGCATCAAATGAATAACGCAAGCGTTCATCAAAAAGGTTATTTAAAAATCTATGATATTGAAAGCTTGGATATTCTTGTAAGGTTGTATTGTTGCTAAGTTTAGATGTGTCGATATAATATCTTGCATAAGCTCCGTAAAAATTGTTTTCATCAGCTAAAAAATAATTGATTTTGGAGGTTACAAGCGAGTTAAGATCTCGATAATCCCTACTTCCTAAATTTAAATAATCCACATCGTTGAGATAGGTTGCATCTATCCATAGGCCTTCTTGGAAATTATCACTGAGTAAAGATTTGATTAAATCATCTCTTGAGTATTTTAGTTCTATTCCATAGTGGGTTTTGTTTTTCAAATTTTCATCGTGAAAATAGGAGCTATTTTCCCTAAAAGCACCAAAATTTAATTCTCCTGTTGAATATGGAGAATCAAGAAATCTTAAAGTAGAATAAAGTCCAAAACCACGGTTTGTTCGAATTTGTGGATCAAGTTCTAAATCCCAATTTTCTTGAGTGGCAATATAAATAGGTTGTTCATAGTATAAGCCTTCGCTACTTTTTAAAACGATTTTTGGGATTAAAAGCCCGCTTTGTCTATGAGTATCAGCGCTAAATCCAAAATAAGGTAGATAAAAAACCGGGGTATTTTTAACATATAATCTTGCATTGTAAAGATGAACAAAATTGGTTTCCCGGTTAAGCCAGCCTTTTGAAAAACGAATTTCCCAATCAGGGTCTTCAACATTGCAGCTTGAAACTGCTGAAATTTTACTTTCAAAGACTTTATCATTTAGATGGCTTGTTTTGCTTTGAAACCATACTTCAAGATTGTTATTGGAAAAGAAAAAATTACTAAAATCGGCTTGATTGGAATTTAGGTTGATTTTAGCATAATCAGAATGTGATCTTTCGTTTTGTCCCCTTAGGATGTTAACATCGCCAAAAAGCTCAACATCTCCGGTTTTTTCATTGTAAATTGCTTTATTGGCAGTGATGAAATAAAAATCAGAAAAAATAATAACATCATTGTTCGCAGTAAGAATATCACCTTCTTTTTTTGCATCAAGAGCGTAAATATCAACTTGTGCTGCACTTAAAGCTATGCTAGTTCCTAGCAATAAGGAAAATTTACGCCACATCGACTACTATTGTCCTTGCTAGATAATCCTCCCAAGCTTTGCGCAAATCATTACTTAAAGCCCAAGCAAACCCAAGCATAAACGCCATAGCACTAACTTGTCTTATGGCAGATCTGATGCAACTTTGGATGAGATTGGGTTTGTCAAGAAGATTTTCATCCAAGATGATAATTTTGCATAATATTTTTCCCAAACTTGCCCCATAAAGATAAGTAAAAATTGCTTGATAACTAAAATGAAGCAAGATGAAGCCAAGATAAAAATTTCCTATAATTTGAGTCGTTTCAAATAAATCTTTTGCTTGGATTAGACGATCATAAAAAATGATAAACACAATCAAAGAAATAATCATATCATCGATTAAAAAAGCTAGAACTCTTTTTCCAAAACTTGCTATTTTTAGATTTTCACGCTCTAAGCGGTCTTGTAAATTTTCTTTCATTTAAGAACCTGATGAGCGATGTCTTTTCTGTATTGCTTTCCTTTGAAATTTACATTATCACAAAGTTTATAAGCATTTTTTTGCGCTTCTTTTATACTTTTTCCTGTGCCAACGCAAACCAAAACTCTTCCACCATCAGCCATTAATTTGCCATCTTCTAGGCTTACTCCAGCATAAGAGATATGAGAGTTTTCAGGAATGTTATTTACAGTAATTTCACTTTTTGGTGAACTTTTGTAAGGATAGTTTTCACTCGCGCATACAACCCCTACTGCAAATTCTTTTTTGATTTTGATTTTTGTGTGTCTTAAGCGTCTTTGAGTAGCAGCTAAAATAAGTTCTAAAGGATCTTCGATTAAAGGCATTAAAACTTCACATTCAGGATCTCCAAAGCGAACATTAAATTCTAATACATAAGGTTTATTTCCAACGATCATAGCACCTATAAATAAAACACCACAAAATTCCGCTCCTTCTTTTTTCATGCCTGCTAAAGTCGGTAAAATAATATCTTTTTGAACTTTTCTAAGCAAGCTTTCATTCACTAAAGAGCTAGGAGCGTAAGCACCCATTCCGCCAGTATTTGGCCCTTGATCATTATCGAGTAATTTTTTGTGATCTTGTGCTACAGGAAGTAAAACAAAATCATTGCCATCACATACTGCAAAAATGCTTAATTCATAACCATCTAAAAATTCTTCAATTACAACGAGTTTTCCAGCATCTCCAAAGCTTTCTCCGCTCAGCATTTTAGCTGTTTCTTCTATGGCTTCTTCATGAGTCTTAGCTATGATAACACCTTTTCCTGCGCAAAGTCCATCGGCTTTTACTACTATAGGAGGGGTTAAACTATGTATAAAATTTTTTGCTTTTTCAATATCATTTGTGTTTAAAAATTTGGCTGTTTTGATACGGTATTTTTTAAGAAAGCTTTTCATAAAAGATTTTGAGGTTTCAAGCATTGCAGCAGCTTTACTTGGCCCAAAAATAGCAAGTCCTTGTTGTTTAAAAATATCTACAACACCTTCAGCTAAAAAACTTTCACTTCCTACTATACAAAGATCAAAACCTTTTTCTTTCGCATAGGTTGCTAAAACTACTGGATCTTTTAGGTTTAAATTTGTTCCAAGACTTTCGGTAGCGCCATTTCCAGGAGCAAAATAAAACTCTAAATTTTTGTCTACTCTTCTTAAGGCTAAAGCAATAGAATATTCTCTTGCACCACTACCCAAAATCATTATTTTCATTTATATCTCCTTTTAAACCCAAACAGCCGTTTAACAAAGATTGACCCCAAAAAGTCAAAGAAAACCGCTAGGTAATTTTTAAAGGCTGCAACTTCTCGCTTTTTTCAAAGCTCAAACGATGCCACAGAACACGGTAAATCACACAATCGCAGTTAATAAAAATGTGTTGGATCACTTTAAATACCACAAACTGTTTAGGCAAGGAAATTATAACTTAATTTAGCTTAAATTTCTATGTCTTAAATCAGTTTAAATTTGGTTTTTCCTGATTTGTCAAAATGCTTTCCTTGCAAAATAATATCGGCAACATTTTCCCAAACATGTTTTTCATCAATATAGACTATATCAAAGGTGTTATCACGCATTAAAGACTGATAATTCACTTTTTTAGGTGCGTATTTTACTAAATAATATGGATTTTGTGAAAAGTTTTCAATTTTTAATTTGCATAATAAATCTAAATCCGATGTGACAACTAAAAATTTTTTTCTTTGTTCTTTTGTAATTTTTTGAATATACACTAAAAGTTTTTGATCAAAAGGATTTAGAGCGGATTTATTTAAGCGACTTAAGTAATGTTCTGCAAAAGAAAGAGAACAGAAAGAATTTTCTATATTGCTCATGGTAAAATAAGAATTTTTAACCCCTGATGATTTTAAAGATAAGTGCCAAATTTTAACATCCATTATGGTTGCGCATAGATTTAAACCTGTGACAATTTTTTTAAAGAGCTTTTCTCGTGAAAGTTTAAAAGCATTTTCGAAAATATTGTAATTTTTCTTATAAAAATCTTCCCTTATAGCATCAAGTCTTTTTAGTGTTGTTCTGTAGTATTCTGCTTCTTTTTGTAGTTTAGCCAATCTTTCTTGTCTTGCTTTAAGTTTTTCAGGGTCTGTATTGGCCGCATTGCTTTTAAGATTTATTTCAGATTGCAAAGTTTTCATTTGTGCTTCAAGTGAGGCTAGACGATTTTTTCTTGTATCTATGGTGGCTACTAAAGCTTGGTAATGACACTGCAAAGATAAAAAAGTTTCGTTAAAAATTTTAGTGATATTTGGTTTTTGATCAGCTATCATTTGCTTATATGAATTCTCTAAATGCATCATGATGCTTTTTAACGCGCTAAATTGGGTTTGGTCTATGCTATTATCCATAAAAATTAAAGTATCATAAGCTTTAAATAAAAATCTTTTAAGTATAAGATAATCAAGTATGCAAGGAATTTCCTTTTCATCTTGTAGATTGGCTTGAAGTGTTTCTACGGATAAAATTTCATGGGCAAAATATTTTTGTATAGCTTGAGGTATAGTAAAAGAAAGAGGAATTTTTTCTATACTGTCAAAGTCTGTTGTTCTATAGAGTTCTGTTATATAAGCACTTCTTCTTGAGTTTTGCAAGTCTTCTAATTCATCATCATTATCAGTTTTCCAAAAATCATGCTCAGTGATAAAATCCCCTTCTTTAAATTCTTGAAATTTTGAAGGTTTTATACCCGTTATGGTTTTGCTTGTTTGAACGGGCTTGCCGTCTTCTGCTTTTTTTTCGCTAGAAAGAGTTCTAAATTCCACAAGCATACCAACACTTGGCATACTTTTTTTATCATTCCAAATTTGGCGATTGAAGTCAAAAAAGGTATTTGCTGAGTTTGTAACGGTTCCACGTCCTGTAGAATCCATATAAATAGCTATTTTTCCATGCATATTTCTTCCTTGAAATTTCTTAAATAAATTCTAGCCTTATTTTTATAAAAATTTTATAATAAAAATAAGAGTTAGAAAAAATGGATCATTCCCATTCTATAGTTGCAGGTGGTTTGCTTGAGATATCATAAACAACGCGGTTTATACCTTCTACTTCATTGATGATACGGCGACTTATGTTTTCTAAAACTTCGTAAGGTAAATGCGAGAAAGTAGCTGTCATACCATCACTTGCATCTACAACACGTATGCAAACTGCATTATCATAAGTGCGGTTATCCCCCATAACTCCAACACTTTTAACATTTAAAAGCACGCAAAATGCTTGCCAAGTTTTATCATACCAACCTGTGCTTTTAAGTTCTTCAAGTAAAATTACATCAGCCTTGCGCAATAGTTCTAAGCTAGGGCGATTTACTTCCCCCATAATGCGTATAGCAAGCCCTGGTCCAGGGAAAGGATGGCGATAAACCACTTCTTTGCTAAGTCCAAGCTCAAGTCCTAGGGCACGCACTTCATCTTTGAAAATTTCTTTTAAAGGCTCTATGAGTTTAAGATTCATTTTTTCAGGTAAGCCCCCTACATTATGATGGCTTTTAATGGTTTTGCTTGCACCTATAACAGAACTTTCTATGATATCAGTATAAAGTGTGCCTTGAGCGAGATATTTTACATCTTTATGTTTTTTTGCTTCTTCTTCAAAAACTTCTATAAAGGTATTTCCTATGATTTTTCTTTTTTGCTCAGGATCTCTAACATTAGCCAAGCGACTTAAGAAAATTTCACTTGCATCAATGCTGATAAGATCGATACCTAAGGTATTTTTAAACATAAATTCAACTTGTTCTTTTTCTCCGCTTCTTAAAAGTCCATTGTCTACAAAAACTACTATAGCTTGCTCTTTTATAGCGCTGGCTAAAAGTGCAGCAACTACACTACTATCTACTCCGCCACTTACAGCACAAAGCACTTTATCACTGCCTACTTCTTCACGGATTTTTTCCGCTTGAGTTTTTGCAAAAGAACCCATATTCCAAACGCTTTCACAATTACAAGCGTATTTAGCAAAATTTTTTAAGATATTTTTGCCAAATTCACTGTGTTGTACTTCTGGGTGAAATTGCAGAGCAAAAAATTTCTTATCTTCGTTGCCAAAAACACAAAAAGGACTATTTTCACTTGTGGCTAAAACTTCAAAACCTTGAGGTAAATTTTCTACTTTATCAGAATGACTCATCCAAACGGTTTGTTTTTTTGGAAGATTTTTAAATAAAGCACTATCTTTTTTAACTTCTATGTTTGCTTTACCGTATTCTTTATGTCCTGCAGGTGCAACTGTAGCTTTGTAATGATGTGCCATAAGCTGCATACCATAACAAATTCCAAGAACAGGTAAACCCAAGTCAAATATGCCTTTATCGCAAAAATACGCATCAGTTGCATATACGCTTGCTGGACCTCCGCTTAAAATAATACCTTTTGGTTCTTTTGCCTTAATATCAGCTAAACTTACATTAAAAGGTAAAATTTCTGCATAAACTCCTTGCTCCCTTAGGCGTCTTGCTATAAGCTGAGTGTATTGAGAGCCAAAGTCTAAAACTAAAATATCTGCTTTTTTCATTATTTACCACCTATGTAATTGTTCGTATTTTTTAATGGTTTTTACCGAACCATTTTGTTCATAGCTTGTGTATTGAGGGTTGCCTTTATATCCGCAAGCACAGAAGAAAATTAAGAAAAGAAATGCTAAAATCATCTTATGAGAAAAAGAAATAATATTAAGATGACTAAAAACGCTAGTGCTGTTATTAATGAATTGATGGATAAACCTCATTATAAGCCTTTAAAAACCTTATTTTTTTGCAAAGATTTTTTAAGTTCTTTTCCGCTTGCTAAGCAACGTTTGATTGCTAAAATTTATGTAAAAAATCATATTTTAAATATAATAACCTTACATCCAGCAGCTTATCAAGAATTAAATCATGATGATAGCAAAATTTATATTAAATTTCTCATAAAAGCATATGGACAAAAATATCCTTTAAGTGGATTTGTTGATATAAAAGATATAAAAATCTTTTCCCAAAAATACACTTATGCAGTAAATAAAAACAAAAATGATGAAAAACTCTCTAAAAATTCTTATTTGGAGCTTTCTAAGGGTGAATTTAAAAATTGCTTTAAAGATGAAAAATTATTTAAGAAATTTGAAGATTTAAGAGAACTTATAAAAAAAGGTTCTAATCTTGACTAAAGAGAAATTAGAAAATGAGCTAAAAACTCTTCCCAATAGTGCTGGAGTTTATCAATACTTCAATCAAGAAGGAAAGCTTTTATATGTAGGTAAGGCTAAAAATCTTAAAAATCGTGTCAAATCTTATTTTGCTTTTACTCCAAATTTACATGCAAATCCAAGAAATTCTTTAAGAATTCAAAAAATGATTGAAGAAACAGTGCATTTGGAATTTATCATTACTAATTCAGAGGCTGATGCTTTGATTTTAGAAAATTCTTTTATCAAACAACTGCATCCAAAATATAATATTTTACTAAGAGATGATAAAACTTATCCTTATATTTATGTGGATTTTGAAGAAGAATTTCCACGCTTTGAGATCACTAGAAAATTGGTAAAAAAAAGCAAAATCAAATATTTTGGCCCTTTTTTTAAAGGTGCTAGAGAGCTTTTAGATGCGCTTTATTTATACTATCCTTTAAAGCAAAAAGCAAGTTGCAAATCCCCTTGTATTTTTTATCAAATTTCTCGTTGTCTTGCGCCTTGTGATAAACGCATCAGCAAAGAAAAATACCTTGAAATTTTAGATGAGGCTATGCACGCACTTTTAAATCCTAGTATTTTAATAAAAAATTTAGAAAAACAAATGATACATTTAGCACAAAATGAAAATTACGAAGAAGCAGCTAAAGTAAGGGATCAGATTGCAACGATTAAAGATTTGGAAGTTAAGGTTGAAATAGATATTGCAAAATTAGAAGATTTTGAAGTATTTGCTTTAGCCTTTGAAAATTCCATGCTTTCAACCTTACGTTTTGTGGTGCAAAATGGAAAAATTATCAGTGCAAATTCTAAGATTACTCCTATAAAAAATGATATACAATGGGATAAAAATGAAATTTATAAGCAATTGATTTTAGAAAATTTTAGTATGGACATTCCTTTGCTTGCAAATGTTATTTATGTTTATGAAGAATTTGAAGATAGAGTGCTTTTGGAAGAAATTTTAAGCCAAAGATTTGATAAAAAAATCAGTATTAAAATCCCTAAAATAGGAGAAAAAAGAAGAATTTGTGATTTGGCTTTTCAAAATGCACTTTTAAATATAGAAAAAGAGCAAAAAAATCATGGTTTTACTATACAAAAAGAATTAAAGTCTTATTTTGAGCTTGAAAATTTACCAAATGATATAGAAATTTTTGATAATTCTCATTTGCAAGGCGTGGCAAATGTTGGAGCTATGGTAAATTATAGTGCAAATTCTTGGGATAAGTCAAAATATCGCAAATTTCATTTAAAACATAAAAATGATTATGATCAAATGCGTGAAGTCTTAACGCGTAGGGCTTTGGACTTTGATAAAATACCCCCTCCTGATTTATGGCTTATAGATGGAGGAAAGGCTTTGCTTGATTTGGCTAAAGAAATTATTGTAAGTAGTGGGGCAAATGTCGATATTTTAGCTATTTCAAAAGAAAAAATCGATGCAAAAGCACATAGGGCTAAAGGAGGTGCTAGAGATAAAATTCATTCCTTAAAAGGAGAATTTAGCCTAAGTATTAACGATAAAAAACTACAATTCTTACAGAAATTAAGAGACGAAGCACACCGTTTTGCTATCAGCTTTCATCAAAATACTAAGAAAAAACAGGACTTGAATAGTTCTAAGCTTGTAAATTTAGGACTTAGTTCAGGGGTTATACAAAAACTTTTAGCGTATTATGGAAATTTTGAATCTATATATAAGGCTGATTTTAAAGATCTTGCAATGCTTGTAGGCAAGAAAGCGGCACAAAAGATAAAGGAAAATTGATTTGATATTAGCAGGGATAATTTTTATTTTTAATCTAATTTTAGCGTATTTAAGTATTGATATCTCAAAGCTTGATAGTGTTGCTGAACAACTGAAAATAGGTATGTTTTCTAGCATTTTTGTTTTATCTTTAACACTTTTTATTTTTGCTTTTAGACAAAATAGAAATATAAACAAAATATATCAAAAAATTTTTTGCATGCAAAATGATTTTTTAAATTTTCAAAAAAAGATTGATGTTGATAGTGCGCTTGATTTGTTAAAGGAAAAATTTGAAACTACGGGTCAAAATTTAACTAAAATATCCCATGAAAAAGACAGATATTTGCATTTATTAGAAGAAAATTTATATCAGCTTGGAAATATATCTAATGCAATGCGTTGCTTAAATGAAGGGTATAATAAAGAAATTAATTCTTTGATTTTAAATGCCTTAAATTCTCAAAAAGATCAAATTAGATTAGAATTAAATGAGGCTTTAGAGCATCATAAAAGCATTATAGGGACATCTCATGGAAAGGTTTTGCAGTTTGAAGCAAATGTGGCTATAGTTAATAATGATGAGCTTGAAAATTTTTTACTTGCAAATTTACTTTCGTATTTTGGCATAGAAAGTACTTGTTTTAAAAATTTAAGTTTTGATGTTAATGACTTTCATTTGATTTTTATCAAGGATAAAATTTTAAATGAAAATATAAAGAAAAACTATGATTTTATAGTGATGGGTCGGCATAAAAATACACATTATGAGTATTTTTTAACTTTACCTTTTGAAAAAAAAGATCTTGAAAATATTTTGCAAAACAAGCTTGATAAGGTTTGCACTTTAAAATTTAAAACTCCTTATCAAAATAATGTATTGCTTTTTAAACAAAATGATTTTGATGCAACCTTATTTTTTAATATAATAGAAAAACAATGCGATAAAAATATATGTATAAATTCTTTTAGTCAATTAAAACAAGAATTAAGCAAGGAGACTTATCGTTTGATTTTGCTTGATTATGAATTAATTAAATTTGATCTTGAGCAAATGAGAAATTTGCTAAGTGCTTATAAAAAACAGCATCCACAAAGCCATATCATCTTTTTTTCAAAGGAAAAAGTTAGGGATTTTGATTGTGTGAGTGAAGTTTTAAGTGATGTAAGTAGAAATGATCTTATAGCTTTACTTAGAAAGTATTTACCAAAGGCCTAAACTTTATAAAATTTAACTCCAGCTAAATCGAGAATTTTTACCTTTTTTTCTTTGATAAGTTGATTTAAGAGAGTTTTAGATTGTTCATCAAATTTCACTTCAATGTCTATTTCGCTTTGTGAGCGTAAATGAAGCATTTTTAATAATTCTTCTTTATTGAAGCTTAGTTTTTCAGCTTCATAATGTCTTTTGGCTAAGAGTACAGGAGTAGAATCTATAAGTTTGGAAAGTTTTAAAAGTTTTTCTTCGCTTACTTTTTTAACGGCATAAGCAGGAGGTCTATCTATGGTGCTTAGATCAACTCTTAAAGGCATGATTTTTTTTAAAGCTTGATTGAGTGCTTTAAATTCTTCTTCGTTGTCATTAAGATCTTTAACAACTAGAATTTCCATAATCAAATCTCCATTAAACTTAGCTCTAAAATCTGCCATCTTTTCTATCATTTTTTCTAAGTCAATGTTTTTTAAAGCTCTATCAATACGATAAAAAGTTTTAGCAACTGCACTATCTAGGCTAAATTTGACCACATCTAGTTTTAGCAAAGCATTAAATTTGCCTTCATCTAATACAGCTGTACCATTACTTAAAATAAGCAATTTTTTATCTTTAGCAATGCTGCGTAAAGATAAAATAAGCTCATTTAAATGAGGATAAAGACTAGGCTCTCCGTTGGCAGTAAGGGTAAGAAAATCAAATTCAACATTTTTTTCAAGCATAGCTTTAACTTCGGAGATAATTTTATCTATGCTGATAATTTCATCCTGTTTTTCTTGGGCTTTTTTTGGATCAAGCTCACAATAAACACAATCAAAATTGCATTGTTTTTTACTAGGGCTTAAATCTATACCCAAAGATCTTCCAAAACGCCTTGAGCTAACAGGACCAAAGAGTATTTTCATTTAGCTGAACTTTCTTGTACAAGCTTGATAAAATATTTTGCATTTTCAACAGGAATATCAGGCAAGATCCCATGTCCTAAGTTGAAAATATGAGCTTTATTTTGCATGGTTTTTAGTATTTTTTCCACTCCTTCTTTGATGGCATTTTTATCATAAAGTCTGCAAGGCTCCATGTTGCCTTGAAGAGTGTATTTGTGTGATAGTTTATCACGTGCTAAATCAAGCGGAGTGCTCCAATCAACCCCAAAAACATCAAAATTACCATCGATTCTATCCAAATAACCGCTAATGCCTTTAGGGAATAAAATTACAGGTATATTTGAGTATTTGCTTTTAATAAAATTTGAAATTTCAAGCATATAATTAAAAGAGAATTCAAAAAACTTATCGTATTCTAAAGCACTTGCCCAGCTATCAAAAATTTGTATAGCATTAGCACCTGCTTTAATTTGCTCTTCTAAATAAAGTTTTAAAACTTGAGTTAGTTTGTTTAGAATTTTATGTAAAAGTTCTGGGTTTTGATAAAGCATTTTTTTACACTTTGCATAATTTTTACTTCCACTTCCTTCTATCATATAGGTAGCTATAGTCCAAGGGCTTCCGCAAAATCCTATTAAAGCCTTGTTTTGGGATAATTTTTCTCTTGTAAGCTTTAAGGCATCATAGACATAATTTAATTTTTTATGCGCATTTTGATCGTCAAGTTTTTCTAAGTCTTCTAGGGTTGAAATAGGATTATCAAAAACAGGTCCTTCTCCTTTTTCAAAATGTAAATTCATGCCCATTTCGAGAGGAACAACTAAGATATCTGAAAAAATGATTGCTGCATCTACATCTAAAATATCAATAGGCTGTAAAGAAACTTCAGAAGCTTTTTTATAGTCTTTACACAAAGAGAGAAAATCGCCCGCTTGTTTTCTTACTTCCATATATTCTGGCAAATATCTTCCTGCTTGACGCATCATCCAAATAGGGGTATAGGGTGTAGGTTTTTTAAAGCAAGCATCAATAAAAATCATTATTTTCCTTTGTTTTTGGCAAAATTATAACAGAAATTGATAAATTAAATTGGTCAATTTTTCTATATTTGCTTCATATAAAGGAAATAATAAATTTTTTCATTTTATCTGGAGTTATTAGAAAATTTACGAGAATTATTGGAATTCTCGTTTATGTAATTTGAGTTTTGATTTGTATATTAAGCCTTTGTATTGTTTGTGGCATTTCCTGCGTCAATTGTAGCAAAAAGCTTATTTAGCAAAGTCTCCTCATTTTTTTTGTATTGATCTTCTCTCATTTTTTGCCAAGCATAAGATCTAAAATCTTCTCTAACAGTACCAAGATCAATGTCTTCATTAGTAAATTTGCTTGAGCTTGTTTTTTCTTTTTCCTTTTCTTCTTTGTTTTTTACTTCATTTAATGTGGCTTGAAATTCATCTGCTGAAGTATTTTTCTCTTTAACCTTTGTTGTGGTGCTAAAAATAGCATTTGATGTTTTTTGAGTATTATCTACTACCATTTTCTCCTCTTTTATTTAACTTTACATTAAACAAACAAGCAATTTCTATTCCAATTTATATCTTTTTTAAACTTTTTCTTTGAAATTTTTTATAATTTAATTTATCTTTGGCAAAAAGTAAGGCAAAAATCAAAGCAGGGCTTACAAAAAGTGCCGAAAATAAAGCATTAAATTCTATGCCCAATCCTGCTAAAACAATCCCACCTAAAAAACTTGCTAAAGCTATGCCTACATTAAAAGCTGCTTCATTTACACTTACTGTGCTGTCTATGACTTTATAAGTATGGCGTTTAGCTTTAGCAATGCTAAGCATTTTTAGCGCAGGTATAGTGGAAAAGGCAAAAAATCCTATCAAAGCTACGCTAAAAATGATTAAAATTTTAGAATGCATGGTGAGAAATACGCTTAAAAATACTAGAACTTGTATGCTTAAAATAAGACGCAAGGAAAAAATAGCACCTTTTTTATCTACTATTTTTCCGCCCCATAAATTCCCACAAATTGCACAAATTCCATATAAAAGCAAGATATAAGCTGTATCTTGGACTTTAAAACCGCTTATTTCTACAAGTAATTTTTGCAAATAAGTGTAAAGAACGAATTGAGCCCCGCAACTACAAATGGTTATAGTATAAGTTTTTAACAAATTTTGATGCGAAAAAGCAGGGATTAGATTTTTAAGACTGGTTGGACTAGGATGTAAATTTTTGGGCATCATATGCCATACTCCAAAAAATGCTAGGCTTGTAATGATAAAAATAAGTAAAAAGATAAATTTAAAGCCAAAATAATGTCCTATAAAAGTTCCAAGTGGTACTCCAGTAACTAAGGCTACGGTAAGTCCTGTGACCATTATAGCTAGAGCACTTGATTTTTTATCATTAGGTACTATAGCACTTACAGCTAAGGTAGCAATGACAAAAAACACCCCATGCTGTGTTCCTGCTACAAAACGTGCAAACGCTGTAAGATAGAAATTTTGGCTAAAAAAGATAATGAAATTTGCTAAAGCAAAAATTCCAAGATTGATTAAAAGTTGTGTATGTCTGTGAAAACGACTTAAAGGTATAGTAATAAGAGGAGCACCTATAACAACACCTATAGCATATAAGGTTGTAAGATAGCCCGCAGTTTTTGCATCTACGCTAAAATACGCTTCAACATCAACCAAAACTCCTGCCATGACAAATTCAGTTACACCCATACAAAAAGCACTAAGAGCTAGTGCAAAAAGAGCTTTTTTGTAATTTTGCATTTTAATTTCCTTATAAAAATAAAAACGCATTATAATAAAATAAAGGCTTAATTTCCTTAAAAAAATCAAAATATTTTTGTTAAAATAAAATAAAAATTTTAAAGGTAAATAATGAAAAAAATTATTTTATTGCTCGGTTTAAGTTTGGTGAGTTTAGGGGCTTTGAGTTTTGATGAGCTTATTTATAAAGATGAGGTAAAACCTAGTTTTGATTGTTCTAAGGTGAAAGATGATGGCAAAAGTGATGATGAGCTTATGATATGTAATGAAATTGGCGTGCGTAATGAATTTGAGAATAAAAAACTTGCTTTAGTAGATAACATTTATAGTAGTTTGTATCAAAATATTTCAAAAAAAGCAGATAAAAAGACAAAAAAAGATTTTAAAGCTATTTCAAAAAAGATGATTAAAGAAAGAAAAATTTGTATAAAAAATATGCAAAACACAAAAGCAGGGGAAAATCCTATTTTACCTTTACTCAATGCAAGTGATTGCATGCAAGAAGCTTATGCTAAAGCTTTATTAGAGCTTACGCAAAGAGCAAAAAAAGATATAAAGACTAAAGAAGTTTTAGGGCAAATTTTTAAAAATAAAGTTGATAAATATGAAAATTTACTCACTCAAAGTTTAAATACCAATAAAGATTTGCAAGATTTTATAGACAGCTTGGCTAAAGAAGATTTGATTGATTCTAGGGCTAAATTTAAGCTTTGGAATTTAAATTGATTGCAAATTTAGCCGCTTCAAAATAACTTTTAGTGTTGATTTTAGCATTTTTATAGGCCTTATCAAAGGCCGTGCCATGATCAACGCTAACGCGTATGATGGGTAAATTTAAACTCACATTGATGCTTTTATCAAAATACAAGGCCTTTAAAGGAGCAAGGGCAAGATCGTGATACATAGCCACTAAACGATTGCAGTTTTTTAAACCAGCCTTGGTAAAAGCTGTATCAGCTACTAAAGGATAGGGTAGATAAATGCCCTTGCCTTTAAAATTTAAAAGCAATTCTTTTTGTAAATTTTCATCTTTTAAGGCTTTTTTGAAAAATTTTTCATCTTTTTTAGAGTGTAAAAAGGCATTGACAAAGGCTATAGCTTTTTCCATGATCTTTTCTTCTTCTCCACCTATAACTCCATAATCTCCAGCGTGAGGATTAAAACCTAAAAGCCCCATTTTTTTAAAATGCGTTTCTTTGTAAAAATCTTTTAAAAAGATACTTAAATTTTTAAAAGTGATTTTTTTACTCACTTTAGCTAAAGGTATATGTTCGCTAAAAAGCCCTACAAAAAGTTCTTTGCAACCTAACATCATAATGGCATTTTTTTTAAAAAAATCCCTTAAAGCATCGGTGTGTCCTTTGTATTTAAGTCCTGCATCTTCCCAAGCTTTTTTGTGTATAGGTAGAGTAAGTAAGGCATGGGCGTGTTTTTCATAGACAAAATAACTTGCCGCCTTAAAGCTTAAAAAACCATAAAGTCCACTTTTTGCATCTATTTCTCCAGCCTTGATTTCAAAATTTTCATCCACTTTAAAGCCTAAAGGAAGGCAAAAAGAGTAAATTTCAAGAGAATTTTCTTTTTTTATAAAATTAAACTCATAGTCTTTGTCATCTTTAAAAGCTACGATTTTTACATTAAAAAGTTTTAAATTTAAAAGTTTTAAAGCTTTATTAAGTAAGCTTTCGTGGATAAAATAAAAAGGTGTGCAGATTTTGCTTAGTTCTTCATGAGAACGCACTAAAATTTCAAGTCCTATGCTGTTTATATCGCCTATACTAATGGCTAGTTTTTTCATCTTTTATAAGTTCTTTCATTTCTAAAATAGCGTTTTTAAGTCCTGTAAATACAGATCTTGCTACAATGCTTTGTCCTATATTTAGCTCACAAATTTCTTTAATTTTTACTATGAGTTTTACATTTTTGTAATTTAAACCATGTCCTGCGGCTACTTTTAAGCCAAGTTCTATGCCTTTTTTGGCACAGAGTTCTAAATTTTGCAATTCTTTTTCAAATTGAGTTTGCAAGGTTTTTTTATCTTGACCAAGTTCTTTTAAGGCAAAAGCAGTATGAGAGATATTGCTAAAAAGTGCGTTGTGTAAATTCGCATAATGTCCTGTATGAAGCTCTATAAATTGGGCTTTTAAAATTTTTGATTTTTCTATATCTTCTAAACTAGGATTGATAAAAAGTGAAACTTCAATGTTTGCATTTTGAAGTTTTTCTATGCTTTGTTTTAATTTAGCATGATTTAAACAAAGTCCCCCTTCTGTAGTAAGCTCTTCTCTTTTTTCAGGCACTAAAGTAACGCGGTGGGGTTTGAGTTTAAGAGCTAAATTTAAAATTTCATCATTTAAAGCACATTCTAAATTGATAGGGCTTTTGCAAAATTTTATGATATTTTCCAAGTCAAAATCCTGAGCATGACGGCGATCTTCTCTTACATGCAAAGTGATTTGATCTCCGTGTTTAGCTGCTATAAAAGCAGCCTCTAAAAGATCAGGATCATTTACCATTCTAGCTTGTCTTAACACTGCGATATGATCGATATTTACACCTAAAAGCATATTTTTCCTTTAGAACTTTTTTGCTATTATACTATAAAATCAAACAAGGAAAGTCATGTTAGGTATAGATCTTGGTTCAAATACTTTAAGAGCAGTACAAATGGATGAAAAATTAAATAAATTAAAAGAATATGAATTTGTTATTGGGGCAGCGAAAAATCTAAATCAAAGCGGAGAAATTTCTAAAGAAGCCATACAAAGATTAAAAAATGCTTTGAGTATTTTAGCTAAAGAGCAAGATTTAAGCAAAGCAAGAGCTGTAGCGACTGCAGCTTTTAGAAAGGCAAGTAATACAAATGAAATTTTTACCCATTTAAAAGAAGAATTTGGGATTGATTTTAAGCTTATAGATGCCAAAAGTGAAGCTAAGATCAGTGTTTTAGGTATGCAAGTGGGCTTAAGAAGGCTTAAAATTTGGGGAGAGTTTGCGTATTGTGATTTAGGAGGGGCTTCTTGTGAGCTTTCTTTTGGAAAAAGTTTTAAAAGTTTTGATTTTGGTATTATTAGTTTTTATGAAAAAAATTGCCATTCTTATTATAAATCTTGTATTTCTTACAAAAAATTGATAAAAAAATATCCTAAATTTATCATCAATATTAAAGATAAAAAACTTAAAATTCATTTTTTAATTGCAAATCCCTATTTAAAGCATTTAGCTTTTATGGCTTTTGATGAGGTAGCTATGATTAAAAAGGAGCTTCGTTCTTTAGGAGTTAAAACGGTGGTTTTAAATTCCGGAGTTCCTACTACACTTAGCGCATTAAAACAAAATATAAGCTATGAAAAGTATGAAGCAAGTAGAGTAAATGGTAAAAAACTTTGCCATAAGGATTTTTTAAATTATGCTATTAAACTTTTTCATATGGAAGAAAAAAAGGCTATAAAAGAAGTAGGCATGATGAGAAAAAATTATTTGAGTGCAGGTTGTTTGCTGTTTTATGCTTTGTTTGATAAACATAAACTTCTAGTCATTGATGAGGGTTTAAGGGAGGGAGTTTGTTTAGCAAGTATGAAAAATATAAAATTTTAGTTTTTTTGAAATTCGAAAAAATGAAATTTTTCATCAAAATTAAAAAATAAAATTTTAGCTTGAGATAAAAAACTTTCGTAAGTTTTAATGTTTTTATTTTTTGTGTATTCTAATAAATCTTCAAAACCAAAATCCATTAAAGCAAGACTTTGTTTTTTAAAAGCTAAAGGTTTAAAATCATATTCTTTGATGAGTTTTTGAAGATGAGTAAAATTGACATTATAGGTTAGATCGCTTTTGCCAAAAAAATCTTTCAAAGGTGCTTCAAAGGGGTTAAAAACTTCGTGCTTTTGATAAATTCTTAAACTAAAATTTTGCACATTAAAAGTTCCATAGTCAAATCCCGCAAATATAAACCTCTCGCAAGCTTGATCCAAATCTTTAAAAAAATTTTCAAGTTCTAAGCTGAGTTCGCCTTTTGTAAGATTTAAAGTTTTGCATTTTGTGATTAAATTTTCATCCATATTTTTAAAAATAAGTTTAAAATTTTCTACAAATGCCATTTTATCATGATCTATAAGTTCACAAGTAAAACTATCAAAAAGTTCATTGCAAAAGAAAAAAGCGTTCTTAAAATGGCATTCTTTAAGGCTATTTTTGTGAGTAAATTCCACTCCTTCTAAGGTCTTTTTCTGTAAATTTTTTAATTTTTCATGCGGTTCTATGATGAAAAAAGAAATTTGAGAAAAAATTTCAGGTCTTAATTCAAGCAAAGCGGCTAAAAAATCACGACTTAAATAGCCTTCATTAGCGCCTATTTCTACAAGTTCTAAAGGGGGTTGTAAATTTTTTTTATCTATTAAATTTAAAAAATGCTTGGCTAAAAGTGTGCCAAAAAGATTTCCTACGCTCACAGCAGTAAAAAAATCTCCGTTTTTTCCTATACTTACAGCATTTTTATAATAGCTCTTATGGAGCCAAGCATGGAAAAAGTCACTAAATTTCATTGAAAAATAGCATTAAATTTGGAGACAAAATCCAAAGGATCGACTTGTTTGCCTCCAGCTAAAATTCCAAAATGCAAATGCGGTCCACTTACCCTACCTGTAGCCCCGCTAAGTCCTATAAGCTCACCTTTTTTTATCTTTTGTCCTACTTTAACATCGATTTTAGAAAGATGATAGTATTGTGAATAAATTCCAAAACCATGATCAATGACTACTGAATTTCCTGCAAAATAACGATCTTTTGCAATTTTTACTATGCCTGAATTGGCTGCATAAATAGGTGTTCCTGTGGCGGCTCTAAAGTCTGTTCCACTGTGATAACTTGCTACTTTTTCATTAAAAGTTCTTGCTTTGCCAAAATCACTTGTGATAAAAGATTTTAAAGGTATATTAAAAGCACCGTTAAATAAAGCTTTTGGAGTATAAGAGCTATAAATCGCATTGGCTTCTTTTAATTCTTTAGCGATGCGTTCTTGTACGGTTTTTGGCGGAAAAATCTTTTTGTTTTCAACTTGCAATTTTTCACTTTTATAATTACCTTCTAAAGTTTTTATGAAAATTTCTTCTTTTTTATTTTTATAAAATGCGATAAGTTTTGTATTTTGCGGGGGATTTTTGTAAGGTAAGGAAAAAATAGCTAGAATTTTTTCTTGATTTTTAGGATGTGCAAAGGTGAGAATATTTTTATCATTATTTTTTAAAGATAAAAAATCTTTCTTATCTAGCTCCAAAAATAAAGCTTGACCTTTGATGAGTTCTAAATTTTGAGCTCCAAAAAGCCAAAGAGTAAGGCTTAAAAAAAGCCATAAGGCTTTCATAGGCTTAACTCTTTAAGATCGGCGATTTTTAAAAACTCCGCATAAATTTCATAAACCAAAGCTTGGCGATTATTTTTAAGTTTTTCATCTTCAGCATTAATCATCACTTGATTAAAAAACTCGTCGATAAAAGGCTTGAGTGCAAAAAGATTTTCAAGTTTTTCTTGTAAAGAGTTGGCTTTAGTTTTTTCTTGAAAAGCTTTGTAAAGTTTGCTTTCTGCTTCTTGAGTAAAAAGACTTTCATCAACTTTATGAGGATTTTTAGTGGCGATATTGGCTAGTCTTTTAAAGGTTGCAAAATTTTCATTAAAATTATCTTTTTTGCTAAGTTTTATAAGAGCATTTACGCTTTGATTGATATGAATAAGATCTGTATTTTGTGAGCTTAAAACCGCTTTTACAAAAGAAGCATTGACCGTATAAAAAGTATAAAGTCTTTCAAAAATAAAATCTTTTAAAATTCGCATATCAAAGCTTTTATAATGACTTGAAAGTTTTTCTAATAAAATTTGGATATCAAATTCTTTATTTAAATTTAGAGCGATTTTAATGATCCCATTGGCTGCTCTTCTTAAGGCATAAGGATCCTTTGTTCCGCTTGGAATTTTTCCTATACTAAAAAGTCCTATAAGGGTATCAAGCTTGTTTGCAAGGGCTACTATGCTTGAAAATTCTGTGCTTGGAAGTGGAGCTTGTTCAGAATTAGGAAGATATTGTTCTTTGATGGCTAAGCAAATTTCATAATTTAAGCCCATTTTTTGCGCATAATAACTTCCCATAATGCCTTGTAAATCAGTAAATTCATAAACCATTTGTGTGGCTAAGTCTGCTTTGGCGTATTTTAGTGCTGTGCTGATATTTTCGATTTTATCATTATGAAGCATTTGACATAAAATTTCAGCAATTTTAATCTCTCTTAAACTTTTATCTTGCATTGTGCCTAAACCTTCAAGATAAGTCATTTTGGCAAGTTTTTCAGGTTGCAAACCATTTTGTAAATCATTTTGATAAAAAAACATTGCATCGCTAAGTCTTGCACGCAAAACTCTTTCATTTCCATGTATGATTTTTGAATAATCCTTACATACTGCATTGCTTACTACTATAAAATGATTACTTAAGCCTTTGTCGTTAAAAACCGCAAAATAGCGTTGATTTTCTCTCATTGAAGTGATGATGACTTCGCTAGGAATTTCTAAAAATTCTTCTTCAAAGCTTCCTAAAAGTGCATTAGGATATTCTGTGATAGCAACTACTTCAGCTAAAAGCTCCTCATCTTCTCCAATTTGTATATTTTTTTGACTTTCTATGAGTTTAAATTGTTCAAGTATTTTTTCTTTTCTTTTGATTGGATCAAGGATGATATAGTTTTTTTCTAGTAGTTCAAAATATTCTTTTGCATTGTTAAAATCTTTCAAATCATAACTTACACTTCTGTGAATGAAAGTTTTTTTAGCACTTTTTATCCCATAACTTTGAAAATCAACAAGTTCATCATTTAAAATGCAAGCTATAGAACGGATCGCACGAATGAATTCAAAAGAATTTGCACCCCAGCGCATACTTTTGCCAAAACTAAGACTTTTTAGAAATTTTTCTACCATTTCTCCTAAAATTTCTTGACTTTGCAAACCTTTAATAGCTTTTTGATGGTATAAAACTTCTTTGCCTTTGATTTCTTTAAAAGCGAGTTCACTTTCACTGATCCCTGCTTTTTGTAGGAAGCTTTGTCCCGCAGGAGTTAAAACTCCATCTTTATAGGCGACATTTTTAGGTGCTCCTATAAATTCAGCAAAGCTATCTTCTTGTTTGTCTGCAAAATTTTCATGAAGAAAAACTAAACGACGCGGAGTATAATAAAATTTAAAATCACTTACCAAGCGATATTCTTCTAAAACATTTTTCCATTTTTTTTCTATATTAGCTAATTCTTTTAGCAAAGGAATAGCAGGTAATTCTTCTGTGCCAATTTCTATTAATAATTCACTCATAATTTACTCTTTTTAAAATTTGTTTCTAATTTTAACTAAAATTTCATTAAAAAACTTATAAATACTTTTGCAAAAAGCCTTTAAGTTCACTAGCGTTGCTAAATTCATTTTCTTTTAAATCTTTTTGATACCATTTGGCATGAAAATAAGGCAAATTAGCATTTTTAGCACATTCTTTATCTTTTTGACTATCTCCTATAAAAACGCTTGTTTTATGTCGAGCCTCGCTTTTTAAAAGCTCTAGCATCATAGGATGAGGTTTGGGTTCTATGCCTAAACTTATGCCTAAAATTTTATCAAAATAAGGAATGATATCGTGTTTTTTAAGTATGCTTGAAAGTGAGCTTTGAGGGGCGTTAGTGGCAATAGCTAAAAAACAATTTTTGCTTTTTAAAAATTCTAAAAGTTCCTTCACTCCTTCAAAAAGCACCACGCTTTGTTCATAGTGTTTGATAAAATATTTTTCATAGCCTTCTTTAAAACTAGAATGATGGAAATTTTCTATATTATAAAGTTCTTTTGCCCAGTCAATATTGGGAGTATTGATGGTTTGCATAATGATTTCTCTTGAAAGTGGGGCTAGGTTTAAATCTTGCCTTATTTCATTAACTGCACAAGAAATGGCATTTGCACTATCGATTAAAGTTCCATCCATATCAAAAAATACATTAATCATTCATAATCCTTTAAATAATTTTTATGTTTTTCTTTTTTCTCACCTTGTTTTTTTTGCTTATCTAAAGCATTGGCAAGATTTAAAAGCTCGCTTTTTTCTTTGGAAAAATCTAAACAGGAATTGACAAAAAATTCAAGATTTTTTGCGTAGGTTGAGTTAAGATTTACCGCGGGATTTTTTTCAAAAAATTTAGCATTTTTTAACATTCTTTCTTCAAATTTAGTTTTATCAAAATCTTCTTTTTTAAGTGCAGATATAGCGCCATTGAAAAATTTTTCAAGATTTCTTAGGTATTTTACGCGTAAGGCTTTTTCTTCGTTTTTTGTCAAAATTCTTCCTTAGGTATTTTTATGAATGCGGCATTCTAGTGCTTCTTGAACTAAATTTCTAGCGATTACTTTTTCAGAGCGAATGATGCGTATATTTTCATCTATGCTAGAAAAAAGCATCTTTTTCAAAGTTCCATTTACATGAATGATAGTATCTATAGGTTTTGGATAATTAGCTAGCACTTGACATAAAATTTCAAGTTTAGCTTCATTTGTAACTGTGATAATAGCTACTGCACATTCTTCTATATTGGCAATTTTTAAGGTTTCTTCTTGAGCAGCATTGGCAAAAACGACATTTTCACCCCGACTAACTCCAAGTTCTACTAAATTTAAATCACTTTCTAAAACAAGATAAGGTACGCCTGTGTTTTTGATTTTTTGTACGACTTCTTGTCCTAAGCGTCCATAGCCAAAAACAACAAGATGATTTTTAAGCTTGATATTGCTGTCAATATTTTGCACAGCGTTGGTATTAAGTGCTATATCTTCTACAACATTGGTAATTTTTCTTATATTGTTTAAAATAAAAGGCGTGATAATCATGGTTAAAATAGAAACAACAATTAAAATTTGTGAAGTTTTGATATCAAGCATATTTTTTGCTTGTAAAAGAGAAAAAATTGCTAGGGCGAATTCGCCAATTTGCGCTATGGCAAAAGCTGTTTTAAGCGCTACTCTTTTTTTGGTGTAAAGAAATAAAAAGCCAAAAACTATGCCAAATTTTAAAGCCATTACAAGAAGGGTTAAAACTATGATTAAAAACCAATTTTGTGCCACTACATCAAGTTGAATTTGCATGCCTACAGTTATGAAAAAAAGCCCTAAAAGCAAATCTCTAAATGGGATCAAGTCTGCTTCTATTTTGTGTTTATATTTTGTTTCTGCTATCAAAGCACCTGCTATAAAAGCACCCAAAGAATAAGAAAATCCAAAATAATTTGCTAAAAAACTTGCTCCAATAACCATAAATAAAACAGTACTAATAAAAATTTCTTGAGAAGAAGTGTGGATAATGAGTCTAAAAATTCTATCCACTAGATATTTACCTATGAAAAATAATAAAGTGATTAAAATAAGTGCTGAAATTAAAGTGGTAAAAAGGAGTTTTTCTATGTTTTGATTGTTGGATGAAAAAATATCTACAAGCAAAAGCAAAGGAATAACGGCTATATCTTGAAAAAGCAAAATTCCCAATGCTTTTCTGCCATATTGCTCATTTATATCGCCATTATCATTTAAAATTTTAAGCACCACTGCGGTTGAAGAAAGTGCTAGTGCAAAGCCTACTATGGTAGCGCTTTTATCTCCAAGTCCTAAAATTCCTATAGCAAGTAGCATAAAAACAAAGCCACAAGTAAGCATCTGCAAAGAGCCGTTTAAAAAAACTTCTTGTTTCATTGCCATTAAATGCTTAAAAGAAAATTCAAGCCCTATGGTAAACATTAAAAACACTATACCAAATTCGGCTATATGGGTGATTTCGCCTTTGCCACTTAAATGATAAATTTCAGAAATGATTTCTCCAGCAGCTATATATCCAATGATAGTTGGAATTTCAAATTTTTTAAATATGACATTTAAAACTATAGCTATAGCAACGGTGATTAAAAAAATTTCTAAAAAATTATCCATTATTTTTTATTTTTTCTCATAAAAAATCAAATCAAAGCTATTTTTATGCTTAACAACGGCTTTACTAGTCGCTTCTTTATCTTGTTGTTTACTTAATTCTAAGCGTAGTTCATCAATTAAATTTTCAAATTCGTGAAGTTGGTTTTTCAATTTTAAGATAACATCTACTCCAGCAAGATTGATTCCCATGTCTCTTGTTAAACGCAATATAAGTTTAATACGGTCAATATCCCTTTGAGAATAAAGTCTTATTTTGCCATCGGTTCTACTTGGCTCTATCAATCCTTCTCTTTCGTATTGCCTTAAGGTTTGTGGATGTATGCTTAAAACTTTAGCCACAACACTGATTAAATATACAGGTTCATCATAATGGTGTTCCATATTTTATTCCTTTCTTTAAGGTAATTTTTCTTTTAAGAGTTCTATAAATTTTTCATCAAGAGTATCTAAATTTGGCAAAACAACATTTAAAATCAAATACATATCCCCATAAATATCACTTTTTCTATTTTGCACCCCATAACCTTTTAAACGAATTTTTTGGTTATTTTTTGAATTAGGTGTTATGTTAATTGTCGCTTCTTCCTTGCCTTCTTTGAGTGTTTTTATATTTATTTTTCCACCAAAAAGTGCAGTTTTTAAAGAAATATCAACCTTTTGATATAAATCATCATCTTCTCTTGTGTAAATAGGACTTTCTTCTATTTTTACAATAATGATTAAATCGCCTCTAGCTCCATTTCTGCTTTGTTTTCCTTTAGAGCGAATTCTTAGTTTCTCGCCTTCTTTTATACCGTGTGGAATTTTAAATTTAATGGTTTCGCCTTGAAAATTAAAACTATGTTCCCCGCCTTTAACAGCTTTTTCAAAAGGAATGTGAAGCTCTAGATTGCTGTCTAAATTTTCTTCTTCAAAACCTCCAAATCCTCCAAAACCACTGCTAAAGCCTTTTGAAGAAAAGCCGTTAAAACCCCCTCTTGAGCGTCCACCAAAGCCTCCTCCAAAGAGATCTTTTAAAATATCGTCTAAATTTACCCCACCAGTATTTCTTGAAAAATCATGAAAACTTTGTCCACCAAACATAGAATCGCCGTATTGGTCATACTGAGCTCGTTTTTTTTCGTCGCTTAAAATTTCATAAGCAGCATTAATTTCTTTAAATTTTTCTTCTGCACCTTTTTCTTTGTTGATATCAGGATGGTATTTTCTAGCTAGGCGACGGTAAGCTTTTTTTATTTCATCTGCACTAGCGTTTTTGCTAACTCCAAGAGTTTCGTATAAACTATTCATGTTATATTTCCTTAAAAATTTTTACTTGATTATATAAAGGATTAAATTATAACATAAACTTTAGCCTAAGTCAATCAAGTTTTATAAATTTTTATCACTCAAGGTTTTATTTACAATTTTGTAAATTTTCGGTTTTATACTATGAAGACAGTAAAATATTTTACGAGATAATTTATCTTTAAGAATAAAAGGAAATGAAATGAAAAAGATTTTTTTATCATTAAGTTTAGCGAGTGCTTTATTTGCTGCAAGTATTAATTTTAACGAATCAACTACAACGGCTAATCGTGTAAACCCTGCTGCTGGAAATGCAGTGCTTTCTTATCATGATTCTATTAAAGATGCAAAAAAATCAGTGGTTAATATTTCTACCTCAAAAACTATTACAAGAGCAAATCGTCCAAGCCCTTTGGATGATTTTTTTAATGATCCTTATTTTAAACAATTTTTTGATTTTGATTTTCCTCAAAGAAAAGGAAAAAATGATAAAGAAGTGGTGAGTTCTTTGGGATCAGGGGTGATTATTTCAAAAGATGGTTATATAGTAACAAATAATCACGTTGTAGATGATGCTGATACAATTACAGTAAATTTACCAGGAAGTGATACAGAATATAAAGCAAAACTTATAGGTAAAGATCCAAAAACAGATTTGGCTGTTATAAAAATAGAAGCTAATAATCTTTCAGCTATTACTTTTACAAATTCTGATGATTTAATGGAAGGAGATGTTGTTTTTGCACTTGGAAATCCTTTTGGAGTCGGTTTTAGTGTTACAAGTGGGATAATATCTGCTTTAAATAAAGACAATATAGGTTTAAATCAATATGAAAATTTTATACAAACAGATGCTTCTATTAATCCGGGAAATTCAGGTGGAGCTTTGGTGGATAGTCGTGGATATTTAGTAGGTATTAATTCAGCTATTCTTTCTCGTGGCGGTGGAAATAATGGCATAGGTTTTGCTATACCTTCAAATATGGTTAAAGATATAGCTAAAAAACTTATTGAAAAAGGCAAGATTGATAGAGGATTTTTAGGTGTGACTATTTCAGCTTTGCAAGGTGATACTAAAAAAGCTTACAAAAATCAAGAAGGAGCTTTAATTACTGATGTTCAAAAAGGTTCAAGTGCTGATGAAGCAGGGCTTAAGCGTGGAGATTTAGTTACTAAAGTTAATGATAAGGTTATAAAAAGTCCTATTGATCTTAAAAATTATATAGGAACTTTAGAGATTGGTCAAAAAATTTCATTAAGTTACGAAAGAGATGGAGAAAATAAGCAAGCAAATTTTACTCTTAAAGGTGAAAAAGAAAATCCTAAAGGCGTACAAAGCGATTTGATTGATGGTTTGAGTTTGAGAAATTTAGATCCAAGACTTAAGGATCGTTTGCAAATTCCAAAAGATGTTAATGGTGTTTTGGTGGATAGTGTTAAAGAAAAGAGCAAAGGAAAAAATTCTGGTTTCCAAGAGGGTGATATTATCATAGGTGTTGGACAAAGTGAAATTAGAAATTTAAAAGATTTAGAACAAGCTTTAAAACAAGTTAATAAAAAAGAATTTACTAAAGTTTGGGTATATCGCAATGGTTTTGCGACTTTGCTTGTGCTTAAATAAAAATAACGGAAGGATTTTCCTTTCGTTATAAATTTTAGTTTAAAATTAAAATTAAGTTTAAAATAAAGGAAAACTATGACAAATATTCTTATGATAGAAGACGATTTAGAATTAGCAGAAATTACAGCTGAATATTTGGAAAAATTTGATATGAAAGTTGATATAGCTCATGAGCCTTATATAGGTCTTTCTAAGCTTGCATTAAAAGAATATCAGCTTATCATTTTAGACCTTTCTTTGCCAGGGCTTGATGGGCTCGAAGTGTGTGAAGAGATTCGTAAAAAGTATGATACACCTATTATTATTTCAAGTGCAAGACATGATATTACAGATAAGGTTAATGCTTTAGAGCTTGGAGCAGATGATTATCTACCAAAACCTTATAATCCAAAAGAATTACAAGCACGTATTAAAAGTCATTTAAGACGTATTTCAAATACAAAAAGCGCCATAGCAAAAAGTGTAAAAGATCTTGTTTATGATCAATATAAGCATATTATTACCATGAAAGGACAAGAGCTTACTTTAACTAATGCTGAATTTGATATTCTAAGCTATTTGATTAAAAAAGAGGGTGGAGTGGTAAGTCGTGAAGAGCTTGTTTATAATTGTTCTTCTATTAGTGAGGATTCTAGCAATAAAAGTATAGACGTTATTATTAGTAGAATTCGTCAAAAGATGGGAGATGATCCAAAAACTCCAAAATATATTCACTCTATACGTGGAATAGGTTATAAGCTTACTCAATGAATAAATCTTCGATTTTTTATACTATAACTTTTATTTTTATTTTTGCTGGGGTTAGTGTTATACTAGGCTTTTTGTGGCTTATAGAATACGATCAGCAAAATTATACTAGAGAATTAAATACAAAATATTCTTTAATAGCTAATGCAAGGCTCTTAAATTTTGCAGGAGTTATCAGCGAAAAAGAATTTGAAGAGCAGACAAAAAATTATAATAAAATGGATGAGATAACAGAAGCAAAGCAGATCCGTAAAATTCTTTTTAGAGGTGATGTTTTAGCTAGGGTTGAGGTTAATAATGGCTTAATCGAGATTATTTCTTATAATAGACAGGTGTATTTAAATATTATTTATGATGGAAAGGTTTATCTTTATAAGGATCAAGATTATCAAACCTATAGGTATTTTATTATCAAAGCTATAGCTGTAGCTATGATTTGTATTCTTGTATTGCTTTATATTTATATATTTAAAAAATTAAAACCACTCAAAAGACTTAAAAAACAAATTGATAAATTTGCCCAAGGAAAGCTTAGTGATATAGAAGATGTAAGCACTGGGGTGGATGAAATTTCACAAGTAAGTGAAGCTTTTTATCAAGCCATTGTTCAAATTCGAAAGCTAAACCAATCTCGTCAGTTTTTTTTAAGAAATATTATGCATGAACTCAAAACTCCTATTACTAAAGGGCTCTTAACGTTAGAAATGATAGAAGATAATAAATATAAAGAGCGCTTAAATGGGGTTTTTACTAGACTTGAAATTTTAATTAATGAATTTGCTGCTATTGAGCAAATTACTTCAGGGGCTGCTTTTATAAATAGAAAAAAATACAATATTTTAGATGTTTTAGATGAAGCCAAAGAAATTGCAATGCGAGATGATAGCAATATACGTATTTTTATGGAAGAAAGTTTTTTTGTAAATGTGGATTTTAAACTTTTTACTACAGCGATTAAAAATATGATAGATAATGGTATTAAACATTCTGAAGATGGGTTTGTGCAAATTGATATTATAGACGATTATATTTGTTTTAAAAATCGTGGTCCTGAGCTTAACAATACTTTAGAATATTATACTCAAGCTTTTACTCAAGGATCAAAACAAAAATCAAGTTTTGGATTAGGGCTTTATATTGTAAATACTATTTTAGAAACACATGGAATGAAGCTTGATTATTTATATGAAGATGGGGTAAATTTGTTTTATTTTAGAAATTTAAAAAGTGTTATTGTTAAGGAGTAAATTAGTTTTTTGCATAAAAAATGCATTTTTGTGTAAAAACCCTTGACAAAGTTTTTTAATTTCACTATAATTACATTTTACTTTTAAATATTCCGGATTAGCTCAGCGGTAGAGTAGTCGGCTGTTAACCGATTGGTCGTAGGTTCGAATCCTACATCCGGAGCCACTTTTTAACTCCATTTTTAATATTCGTAAATGTATTTTAACATAAAAAATTAATAAGTCTTTATCACAAAAAATTGTGATAAAGTTTTTATTTTGTTTGTTTAAGATTTTTGACAATTTTATCTATTTTTTTACTTGCCTTTTGATAATCCCCATCTTTAAGTTC
>NZ_MJWQ01000065.1:63214-105894 GCF_001762325.1 Campylobacter sp. BCW_6871
TTTTGACAATTTTATCTATTTTTTTACTTGCCTTTTGATAATCCCCATCTTTAAGTTCTTCTAGGGCATTAACAGCAAAAGAAAAATCTTCAACTTCATTAAGATAAGCTTCTATAGCTTCTTTTATTATAGCTGATTTTGGCTTAGAAAGATTTTTACTTAAATTATCCAAACGCTCCTTAAGCTCTAAAGGCATTCTAAAAGAATAAGTTTTTACATTGTGTTTCATTTTATCCTCCTTAAGAATGTTTTTTGTAAAATTTTATAATTTGCTTACAAGTTTTGCAGGTAAATTTGTGACCTTGTAGTTCTATTTTTTGATGAATGTTATAAGGAACATCGTGAATTTTACCAGGACAATTACAGATATAAAGATAAAATTGTGGATGCTCATTATCTTCATCTTCTGCTGCTTCAAAGCTAATATCACTGCCATCATCTGTAGATAAAGAAGAACTTCTCCATTTTTCAACTTTCATGTCTTCGTATAGTATGTGTTCTAAAAGCCACTTTTTAGCCACTATATAAAGTTTTTCTTTAAGATCATTGGTTGATTTGATATCTTTGATTAAATTAATCATGGTTTGGATGATTTCTTTATGTATTTTTCGATGTTCTTCTAAATTTGGATAGCCTATTAGCTGCATGTATTTTTCTTCATCATTAAAGTGATCTTTCATATAATTAAAAAATTCAGCCAAAAGTTCTTTGACTTCATTTTTACTTACAGATCTATCTGATACAACTTCAACTTTTGCAGCAAGTTCAAAAAGCTTTTTATGTTGTTCGTCAATTTTAGCATTGTGCACACTATAGCTATTATCCCATTTTGGAAGCATTTTAACTCCTTAAGGAAAAATTTATTTATATAAAAGGATTATAGATAAAAATAAATTAAATAAAAATGAAATTTTATTAAATAATTGATAGGAATTTTGATACAATGATATATATTTTAAGAGATTTGAAATTAGAAAGATTTAAATTATGGCTGCTAAAATTTTACTTTTAGAAGATGATTTGAGTTTGAGTGAGATCATTGAAGAGTTTTTAAATGATGAAGGATATGAAGTATTTTTATGCAATAATGCGCAAGAATCTTTAGATATAGCTTATGAAAGATATTTTGATCTTTGGATTTTAGATGTAAAAGTTCCTTTAGGAGATGGATTTTCATTGCTTAAAGAATTAAGAAAAAGCGGAAAGCAAACCCCAGCAATTTTCATGACTTCTTTAAACACAACAAACGATTTAAAACAAGGCTTTGATGCAGGTTGTGATGATTATATAAAAAAACCTTTTGAACTTGCTGAGCTATCTATTAGGGTTAAAGCTTTGCTTAAAAGAGCTTTTTCACATAAAAATGAAGATTTTGAAGATTTAGGGGATGGATTTAGATTTGAATTTACTACACAAATTCTTTACTATAATAATAAAGCCTTGACTTTACCGAGTAAAGAAATTAAGCTTTTGTCTTTATTACTTAAAAATAAAAACAACTTTTTAAGCACAGAGAGAATTTTTGAAGAACTCTGGGATTATGATGAAGAGCCTAGTGAGCTAAGTTTAAGGGCTTATGTGAAAAATTTACGTAAAATTTTAGGAAAAGAAAAAATTATAAATCAAAGAGGCAGGGGATATTGCTATGGCTAAAAAAGTCATTAGGCAAATTTTATTAATCTACCTAACAACTACAGGTATTTTTTTAACTATTTTTTTTGCATTATGGTATCAAAAATTATATGAAGAATTGGTTGTTTTAAAGGGTGCCACTTTGAGAGAAAATCATAGAAATATTGTTATAAGCATCTTAAATTCTCGTTTTACCCCTATAGATATAAGTGCAAAAAATATTGCTCAAAGCACAGCATTAAAATTTGCTATATTTGATGCTAAAAAGATTGTTTTTAGTAATATAGATTTTGATTTAAGAAAGGCAAAGATAGAGCTTAAAGGTAGAGGTATTTGTGATAATAAGGTTTTTTTTCTTGCTCCTATGAGTGCAGATCATTATTTTTTAAGACATTCTAGCAATGAAGAAGTAAATACTAACGATGGTTTGCAAATTTTAATACAGGGTGAAGATGTTGGTAAAGATCTTTTTTGGATTAGAACGAAAGTTTTTGGTTTTGCTATTATGGCTTTTTTCATATTGGGCTTAATATCTTATATTCTAGTAAAAATTGCTCTAAAGCCTTTAGAGGATAAAATCAGCACACTAAATCGTTTTATTAAAGATTCAACTCATGAACTCAATACCCCATTAAGTATTATTTTGATGAGTATAGAACAACTTGATCATCAAAATTTAGGAGATAATGCTAAATTTGCAAGGATTAAGCTTGCTGCAAAAAGTTTATCTCAAGTGTATTCTGATCTTGTTTTTTATAATTTTCCTAATACCTTAGAAACAGAAAAACAAAAATTTGATTTAAGAATGCTACTTGAAGAAAGATTGGAATATTTTAAAGTATTTTTTGAGCAAAAAAAAATTACACTAAAGCTTGATTTAAATCAAGCAAATATTTTTGCCCCTAAAAATCAAATTTCTAAATTGATTGATAATCTTATAAGCAATGCTATTAAATACAATAAAAAAGGTGGAGTAATTTCTATAATTTTGAAAGCCAATTTTTTAAGTATTGCGGATACAGGTTGTGGAATTTCAAAGTCAAATTTAAATCAAATTTTTGATAGATATGCAAGATTTAATACCGATCAAGGAGGATTTGGTATAGGGCTTTCTTTGGTAAAAAAAGTTTGTGATGATAATGATATTAAGATTATTTGCGAATCTGTAGAAAATCAAGGGAGTGTTTTTAAATTAAATTGGTAATCAGCAAGAATTTTTCTTGCTGATAAGAGGTTAGAGCAGATATTACATCATTCCGCCCATACCACCCATTCCGCCCATTCCGCCCATTCCGCCCATATCCGGCATAGCAGGTTTATCTTCTTTAATTTCACTAATTGTTGCTTCAGTAGTTAAAAGCATACTAGCTACAGAAACTGCATTGAGTAAAGCTACTCTTTCTACTTTAACAGGGTCGATAATTCCACTTTCAAGCATATTAACATATTCACCTTTTGCAGCATCAAATCCTGTGTTTTCATCTTTAGCATTTTCTACGCTATTTACAACCACACCTGCATCAAAGCCTGCATTTTCAGCAATTTGTCTTAAAGGTGCTCTTAAAGCTCTTTCAACGATAGCTGCGCCAATTGCTTCATCGCCTTGTAGATCAAGTTTGATTTTAGCTTTTGCTTTGATAAGTGCTGCACCACCACCAATTACTATACCTTCTTCAACTGCTGCTTTAGTAGCACTTAAAGCATCATCAACACGATCTTTTTTCTCTTTCATTTCAGTTTCAGTTGCTGCACCTACTTTAATCACTGCAACACCACCGCTTAATTTTGCAAGTCTTTCTTGTAGTTTTTCTCTGTCATAATCTGAAGTTGTTTCAGCAATTTGTGCTTTGATTTGATTTACTCTTGCATCGATATTTGCTTTTTCACCTGCGCCATTTACTATGGTTGTATTGTCTTTATCGATAATTACGCTAGAAGCTTGTCCAAGATCTTGTATGGTCGCACTTTCAAGAGTTCTTCCAAGTTCTTCAGAAATCACTTCTCCGCCTGTTAAAATTGCTATATCTTCAAGCATAGCTTTTCTTCTATCGCCAAAACCTGGAGCTTTTACGGCTGAAATATTAAGAACACCGCGAAGTTTATTTACAACCAAAGTTGCAAGCGCTTCACCTTCAATATCTTCAGCGATAATTAAAAGTGGCTTGCCTGTTTTTTGAATTTGTTCTAAAACCGGTAATAAATCTTTTAAATTTGCAATTTTTTTATCAAAAAGCAGGATATAAGGGCTTGAAAGCTCTACTGTCATTTTTTCTGCATTAGTGATAAAATAAGGGCTTAAATAACCTCTGTCAAATTGCATACCTTCAACTACATTTAATTCATCATTGATTGATTTTGCCTCTTCAACAGTGATAACACCATCTTTGCCCACTTTTTCCATAGCATCAGCGATTAAATTTCCGATTTTTTCATCAGAGTTGGCTGAGATTGTAGCAACTTGTGCAATTTCTTTTTTATCTTTTACTTCGCGAGAAAGTTTTTTAAGTTCGCCTACTATAGCTTCGCAAGCCTTATCCATACCGCGTTTTATTTCAATAGGATTTGCACCTGCTGTGATATTTCTTAAACCTTCTTTGAAAATTGCATGAGCTAAAACCGTTGCAGTAGTTGTTCCATCCCCTGCTTGATCAGCTGTTTTGCTTGCTACTTCTCTTACAAGTGAAGCACCCATATTTTCAAGACTGTCTTTAAGTTCTACTTCTTTAGCAACACTTACGCCATCTTTAGTAATGCTTGGAGCACCAAAGCTTTTTTGGATTAAAACATTGCGTCCTCTTGGCCCCATAGTTACTTTTACCGCGTCATTAAGTTTTTTAACGCCCTCATAAAGTTTATTTCTTGCTTCATCTGAAAAAATAATTTCTTTTGCCATTTTTTATCCTTTTTATAAATTATTTTAAAATTCCTAAGATATCATCTAAATTTAAAACTAAATATTCATTATTATCAAGTTTAATTTCTGTTCCACCGTATTTAGCAAACACGATTTTATCACCATTTGCAATATCAGTGATTTCTTTACTTACTGCCACTACTTCACCCATTAAAGGCTTTTCTTTAGCATTATCTGGTATAATTATGCCTGAGGCTGTTGTTTTGGTTTCTTCAACGCGTTTAACTAGAACACGCTTTCCTAAAGGTTGAAAATTCATTTTTGTCCATCCTTAAAAATATTGATTTTAGCACTCTTTTATTTAGAGTGATAAAATCATACTATAAAAAATGAATTTTGTCAATACTTTAAATTAAAATATTTATAAAAGTTTAGTTTTATAGACTAAAGTTATTTTATAAAATAAACTAAAGGATAAAAATGAAAAAGATTTTTTATGGAGTTATAGCTTTTGTTGTTGTGCTTTTAATTGCTATTTATACCATACTTTTCACAAGTTTTGGTAATAATATAGTGGTAAATATAGCGCAAAAAAAGATCAAAGAAAGTGCGGGATTAGACGTAAATATCACGCATTTTACTTTGCGTTTTTCAAGTCTTGAACTGCAAGCAAATATCGCAAATATGGCAGATTTCAATCTCAAGGGAGCTTTGAGTCCTTTTAAGCTTGGATTTGATTTTGACTATCTTATTTCTTTAAATCAAAATTATGCTAAAAATTTAGGTTTAAATTTAAATCAAAACCTTTCTTTTGGCGGTAAGATTCAAGGTAAAGCAAGTGATTTTACTTTAGATGGAAAAGGTTATTTATTAGGTTCAAATGTACTTTTAAATGCAAGAATGTATAATTACAATCCTATTGCTTTAAATTTAGATGCGCAAAATCTTAAGGTAGAAGAAATACTTCATCTTTTATCTTACCCTAGTTACGCTAAAGGTTTTTTAAATGCTCAAGCAAAAATTTCAGCACAGAATTTAAAACCTGATGGAAATATTATCATAAAACTTGATACAAGTTATATAAACTATGAGGCGATAAAAAAAGATTTTTCTTTAGACTTGCCTTTAAATTCTAATCCTAAAGCAGAAATTTTGGCCAATGTTAAAGAAGATAAGATTTATGCTGTAAGTAAAATTTACAATGATTATCTTAACTTACAAACCCAAAAAACTCTTTATGATATTAGCAAGAATGCTTTAAGTACTGATTTTAATTTAAGTATTCCTTCTCTTGCAAAGCTTGAAAAACTTACAAAAACTAGACTAAATGGTAGTTTGGGTGTGATAGGTCAAACAAGTGTTGTAAATAATGCCTTATCAAGTTTAAATGCTCAAGTTATCGGACTTGGTGGAGAGGTAAAGGCAAGTTTGAAAAATAATAAAATTTTTGCAGATATTAATGAAGTAAGTTTGGAAAAATTATTAGCTCTTGCAGGATATGGAGCTTTGGTTTCTGGAAATTTAAATGCTAAACTTCTAAATGCGGATTTAGATTTTTCTAATTTCGATCTTGAAGCAAAAATAAACAATGCAAAGATTAACACCAATGAGCTTAAAAAAATAGCCAAAATAGAACTTCCAAATACAATTTTTAGTCTTGATACTAAAGCAAATGCAAAAAATAGCAATATTTCTTACAATGCTTTACTTGCTTCAAATTTGCTTAATATTAAAAAACTTCAAGGAACTTATAATTTAAAAAATAGTGAGTTAAATACAGATTTAAATGCTTTTATTGATGACTTGTCTCAGTTTAGTGCTATAGCAGGACAAAAATTACAAGGTAAGGCAGATCTTACTGCAAAAGCTCATATTATAGGCACTCAAATACAAAATTTAAATGCAAATGCAAATTTGGCAGATGGTGTAATCAAGGTTGATTCAAATGGTAAAAAACTTGATTTAAACATTGATAAACTTGATTTATCTAAACTTTTTGTTATAGCAGGTATGCCAAATTATGCCAGTGGGATTGTTAATGCAAAAGTTAATTTAGATAATATCGATTTTAACAACCTTAATGGTAAAGCAAATTTAGAAGCTAAAGGTATATTAAATGCTGCAACTTTAAGTAAAATTTTAAATAAAAATTTTCCAAACAATACAAGTTATGATTTAAATACCAAAATTAATTTTAAAAACAATATCGCTCAATTTGATTCCGTTTTAAATTCATCTTTAGCTGATCTTACAAAACTACAAGGAAGTTTTGATATAGGCAAAATGCTTTTAAATTCGGATTTTAGTCTAAAGATAAATGATTTTTCAAAACTAGGCTTTTTGTTGGATAGAAAACTTAAAGGTAAGGCAGAATTTAATGGAAAGGTAGGTTTTGATAAGAGTTTAAATTTTGTTGTAAATAGTCCAAATTTATTTGAAGGGAAGCTTCAAAGCACACTTAAAAATAACCTTTTGCTTGCTGATTTAAATGGAGTGGATTTAAGTAGTCTAGCTCAAAGTTTGGACTTTATGGATGTTTATCAAGGCAAGGCAGATGTGAAGGCAAATTACAATCTTTTAAGCGAAGAAGGCGAGGTTAATTTGGACATGAAAGAGGGTAAATTAAAACCAAATCTTATTACCAATGCTTTAAAAATTTTAACGCTAAAAGATATTACAAATGATGTTTATCGCACTGTTAATGCTAAAGCTTTGATTAAAAAAGAAAATATCAAACTTGATCTTAATATGCAAGCAGATCGTTCTTATATTTTAGTACAATCAGGAGCTTTAAATTCTAAAAGCGGGGCTTTAAATTTGCCTTTTGATATTAAACTCGATAGAGCCAATTTTAAAGGAAGCATTACAGGAACTACGGAAAACCCTAAAGTAAATTTAAATGCAGGAAGTGTGTTAAATTCTATTAAAAATGTAGTAGGTGGTGGTGTGAGTGATGGTGCTAAAAGTACAGGCGATAAAGTAGATAAAGCGGTAAATAAATTATTAAATAAGATTTTTTAAGGTAAAAAATGTTTAATGGACTCATAAGAGAAATTGCTAAAGTTCAATCTTATCAAAACAATACTTTAAGTTTAAAAGCAAAATATCGCCCAAATTTTGGCGATAGTATAGCTGTGAATGGAGCTTGTTTAAGTGTGACAAAACTTTATAAGGGAGGTTTTGAAGTGGAGCTTTCTCGTGAAAGTCGCACTCATATAGCTATAGAAAATTTAAAAGATAAAGTTCATATAGAATCTGCTTTAAGATACGGTGATAGAATTGATGGACATCTTATGCAAGGACATATTGATTTTATTGGCACACTTGAAAAAATTCAAAAAGATGAAAATGGAGTAGATTTTCATATATCTTTACCTAAAGAAGCTATGAAATTTATGGCAGAAAAAGGAAGTATAGGTGTTGATGGAGTAAGTCTTACTATCAATGAAATTTTAAAAAATGGTATTAGGCTTACTATTATTCCTATTACCTTTAAAGAAACGCTTTTTAAAGACTATCAAGTAGGTAGAAAAATCAACATAGAAAGTGATTTGCTTGCTCGTTATATTTATGCACAATTACAAGGCAAAAACAAAGGATTATCATGGGAAGAAGTGGAAAGAATTTCTTATCTTTATTAGAAAATGATAAAGTCGGTATTTTTTGTGCTTTTGATAAGGATTATAATGTTTTTAGGGCTAAAATTCATAATGAGAATTTATTTTCTCATTTAGGTTTTAAAGACATTGAAAAATGTGTTTTTATGGATCAAATTCACTCTCATAAAGTTATTATTTATGATAAAAATTTAAAAAATCTCAGTTGTGATGGGCTTATAAGTAAGGAAAAAAATACTGCTCTTTGTGTTTTAAGTGCGGATTGTTTGCCTTTAATTTTATATCATGAAAGTGGCATTATAGCAGCTTTGCATTCAGGTAGAAAAGGAAGCTTTGAAAATATCCTAAAAGAATGCGTTGATCAAATTGCTATGCAAAATTCACATTTAGATAAAAATAAATTTCATCTTTTTATCCTGCCTGGAATTTGTGCTAAAAATTATGAAATAGATGGAGAAATTTTAGAATTTGCTAAAAAAGAATTTAAAGAATTTGTTCAAGACGATAAACTTGATTTAAAAGCTTTAGTAAAATTTCAAGCGCAAAATTTAGGCATTGAAAATATTAAAGATTGTGGAATTTGTAGCTTTGATGATGAGAGTTTTTTTTCTTATCGTCGAGATAAAACGACTAAGCGTTTTGTGAGTGTGGTTTATTTAAAGGATTAAAATGTACGAAAGAAAAGATTTAAGAGTGTTAAAAATCATTCAAAAAGCTAGAGAATTTGGCGATGGGGATTTGCTAAATGAAGCTTTGGTGAAACAATTGATTGATGCGGATTTTTGTGAAATTAATGAAAAAGAAAAAGAAGAGCTTGCAACTCTTCTAAATTCTTTAATCAATGCAAAAGATAAAGCGTTGTTGAGTAATTAAAATTCTATATAGTTTTCAAAATCTTCTTCTTTTGGAGGATTGGGTTGATTTGAAGCTAGGGCTTCTTTAACAACCTGCTCGTATCCAGCTATGATATGTTTAAAATTCTCTTTCGCTTTTCCACTAAGTTCTGATTTGGCGATTTTTACAACAGATGCAGGATTTATAGCTCTATTATTTAAATATACTCCAAAATGCAAATGAGGACCTGTGCTCATACCAGTTGAACCAACATATGCAATTACTTGTCCTTGATTTACCTTTTGTCCGTTTTTAATTTTTGCAAAACGACTAAGATGAGCATATAAAGTCATATAACCTGAGTCATGCTTGATTTGAATTACATTTCCATAACCACCTTTTGTGCCTATAAAGGTTACTACTCCTTTGCCAGCACTTTTCACGGGGGTTCCGGTAGGTGCAGCATAGTCTATACCAAGATGGGCGCGATAGCGTTTTAATATAGGATGATATCTTGCTGTTGTAAAAGGAGAAGAAATTCTAGTGTAATTCACAGGTTTTGTAAGCAAAAAAGATTCCAATTCTTTGCCATCACGATCATAGAATATATCATTATAAGAAAAGACTTCTCTTGCGCTTTTATTGATTTCTACCATTGCCATTTTTATATTTATATCACCCCAAAGTTTACCCATGCGTCTTTTTTGTTCATAATATAGGGTTACTTCATCACCTTTTTGGATATTGCGAAAATTTATACTTCCTCGAAAAGCACGAACCATAGCACGAGCTAAAGTGCTGCTACCACTTTCTTCATAGACATCTTGATAAGCAGAGCTTTTAATGGTTAAATGTAAAATTCTATCTTCTTTTTGATAAGATACAGGAGTAAAAGCAAGAGTGTATTGTCCACCTTTATCTTTATAGATATGAATTTGTAAATCATCACTAATTGGAATTAAAACTTGTTCTATGTTGTTGTTTTCATCTTTTAAAACTTGATATTTTATTTTGTAGGCTATATCAGAAGCAAGCTCTTGATCTTCTCTATCAAGTCCATAATAAAGCGACATAGGTATGGAATTTCTTTGTAAGAATTTAAGTAAGGTATCTCCATTATCCCAAGTTAGCTCTTCAACACTTAAAGCTGCAAAACTTTGAACAACAAAAATAAATAAAAGCAATAATTTTTTCATGAGATAACCTTAATTTTTAAAAGAATTTTGAAATTTGAAAGCTATATTTTACTTTATTTTTCTTACAATTGCTTAACAAAAAAGGATTATAATTCTATAAATTTTTATTTAAGGAGCAAATTTGTTTAAAACTATAGTGTGTTTTTTAGCTTTAAACCTTAGCCTCTTTGCGGTTGGATTTGATTTAAAACCTATAAAAAGTGAACTTGTAAAAGTTGATGATATTTATGGTTATATTAAAGATAGTGATGATATAAAACTTTATTCAAGTGGCGTAGTAGTACAACATTTTAGCAATTCGCAAAGTATCATCGCTAGAGCAAGTGTTATAGATAAAAAAAATGGTTTGGCAAAATTAGAATTTAGCGTTTTTTCAGCTCTTAAGCAAGATGCTTTGCCTTTGCCAAATGTTTTACCTAAAGTAGGTGATGAGGTTGTTTTAAATTTTCTTTATGATAGAGGATTGGTAATTGCTCCTGATGAACAAACTTATAATGAACTTGTTAGAGAATTTCCGCAGATATATTTTACCCATATTGACATTTTTGGAGCACAATTAATTAGAACGGCCACTCTTTCTCCTAAGCGTTCAGATTTTAGGCAATTTTGTGATGATAATGCGGTTGGCATTTTGGTTGTGGCTTTGGAAAATCAAGCAGAAGTTGTAGATTGTCAAGATTTTAATAAGCTTTATGAAGTGCCTATAAGCAAGCCAACTAGCGTTCAGGTTCCTTTTTATTCTCGTATAGGTGGATATAAAAGTAATTTTTTTGATTTTAACTCTCAAGAAATAGGAAATTATTATAGGTATTATGATGCTTTGATTAATCTTCCTAAGGTGCAATAAACATGAAAAAAGAATTTGAACAATATTTTAAACGATTTTTAGGAGAAGAAAACGCTTATTTTGATGAAATTCACAAAAGAGCTTATAGCTATGATGCGACAAAAAAGCATTATTTACCCGATGGGGTTCTTTTTCCAAGAAATGAAGAAGATATTGCTCAAATTTTAAAATTTTGCAATGAAAATAATATCATAGTCATACCGCGAGGCTCAGGATCTGGTTTTACAGGAGGAGCTTTAGCTGTTAATGGCGGGATGGTGCTTGCTTTTGAAAAGCATATGAATAAAATTTTAGAAATTGATCTTGAAAATTTAGTGGCTGTTGTGCAACCTGGGGTTATTAATATACATTTACAAAAAGAAGTGGCTAAATACGGACTTTTTTACCCGCCTGACCCTGCTAGCATGGAGTATTCTAGCTTAGGGGGTAATGTAAGCGAAAATGCTGGGGGAATGAGAGCTGCAAAATATGGCATTACAAAAGATTATGTGATGGCTTTAAGGGCTGTTTTGCCTAGCGGAGAAATCATTCGTGCAGGAAAACGCACTATTAAAGATGTGGCAGGTTATAATTTGGCAGGAATTTTAATCGCTAGTGAAGGTTCTTTGGCAGTTTTAAGTGAGCTTACTTTAAAATTAATGCCTTTACCTAAATTCAAAAAAACCGCTTTTGCTATTTTTCCAAGTGTAAAAAGTGCTATGAATGCGGTTTACAAAAGTCTTGCTAGCGGTGTAAGTCCTGTATCTATGGAATTTTTAGACAATCTTAGCATTAGAGCGGTTGAGAGTAAATTTAATAAAGGTTTGCCTATAGAAGCTGGCGCTATTTTGATTGCTGATGTGGATGGTAATGTTAAAGAAGCTATTGATGAGGATTTAAGAAATTTAGAACATTATTTTTTAGAAGCTGGAGCTAGTGAATTTAAAATAGCAAAAGACGAACAAGAAGCCGCAGATATTTGGTTTGCTAGAAGAAATTGTTCTCAAAGCATTGCCATGTATGGAACTTTAAAACTTAATGAAGATATTACAGTTCCGCGTTCTAAACTACCTGCCTTGCTTGAAGGTATAGATGAGATTTCTAAAAGATATGGTTTTAAAATTCCTTGTTTTGGGCATACAGGGGATGGAAATGTGCATACTAATGTGATGGTTCCTGATAAAAATGATCAAGAGCAAGTGAAAAAAGGCTATGAAGCTGTGGAAGAGATTTTTAAATTAACAGTGAAACTTGGAGGAACTTTAAGCGGAGAGCATGGTATCGGACTCTCTAAAGCACCTTTTATGAATTTAGCTTTTTCTGAAGCCGAAATGAATTTAATGAGAAATATTAAAAAAGCTTTTGATCCAAATAATATACTAAATCCTTTTAAAATGGGACTTTAGAAGTTGAAAAATTTTTTTACTATTTTGCTAAATTTGCGTGATAAGGAAATTTTAAATTATGCAGCAGCGCTTAGTTTTTATACTGTATTATCTTTAATACCTATTTTATTTGTATGTTTTTCTGTTTTTACGCAAATTTCTAGTTTTAAAGCTTATTATGAAAAAGCAAAGCAAGTAATTTTTGCTTTTTTAATACCAACGCAACAAGATATTGTTGCTACTTACATCGATACTTTTTTAAAAAATAGTGTAAATTTGGGTATTGTAGGTCTTATTGCTATGGCATTTACTTCTTTAGCTTTTTTTTCAGGCTATGATTTTGTAATCAATCGCATTACTAAAAATGAACCTAAAGGACTTTGGCAAAGCATTAGTTCTTATTGGACTCTTTTGACTCTTGTTCCTTTAGGGCTTGGGCTTAGTTTTTATATTTCAGGTTTTATCCAACAAACTTTAGATGATTATAAAATAGGGTTTAATTTTTTTGAAATTTTACCCTTTGTAATTATTTGGGGTTTATTTTTTATATCTTATTCAAGTTCTGTTCATAAGGGAACTCTTAAAAGTTTAGCTTTAGTATCTTTTGGAGCGGGTGCTATTTGGTATATAGGAAAAAATTTATTTGTATATTATGTGGTATATAATAAAACATACGCTAGTGTTTATGGATCTTTTTCTACTATTTTATTCTTTTTTATTTGGATTTATATTTCTTGGATTATTTATCTTTTTGGGCTTAAACTCTATTATTTTCTAAATCACAATCATAATGAAGGGAATAAAATTCGCAAAAATACAAAGAAAAGCTAGATATTTAAATCGCACAGAGATTAAAGAAGCAATAAGATAACTTATAAAAATCCAAAACGGGATATGGATATTAGTTCCATAAATTTTAAATTTAAAAAATTCATCCAAGATAAAATTGAGCAAATCTCCATAGTTTATAAGATGCAAAAATAATACTAAAGGATAAAATATTACAAAAATTCCACTCAAAATAATACCTAAAATTTGTTGGTAGCTTATAAGTGGAAAAAAATAAAGCACAGGTAAAACCATAGCAAAAAAAGTCCAAATATTAAGCAAAATAATATTTATAAGATTATTAAATTTATTTGCAAAATGATGCATATATAAAAAAATATAAAAAACACCTAAAATAGAAAATAAAAATCCAATACTAAATAAAAGTCTAGGGTAAAGAGAAATGCACAATAAAATACTACAAAAAAGTGTAAAGAAATTAATAATTTTTATATTTTTACACAATAGATAAAAAACCCAAAAAGCCATAATCAAGGAGCGCACAAAAGAAGGGACAAACCCTATTAAACAAGCATAAGCTAAAAGTAGTGTAAAAATTAAAATACTTAAATCTAAACGTAAATTTCTATAAGGAAAATATCTTTTTTGGAAAAAACTATAAATTGGAGCTAAAATAAAGAAAACTAAACTAAAAAGTAAGCCTATGTGATAACCGCTAATTGCTATAAGGTGTGCTATGCCGTAGTAATTTACATCGTTTCTAAGCTCTAAAGATATGGGCAGTGCAAAAAATAAAGCACCATAAAATTCTTTAATTTTTTCATTTGTATGTTGATTTAAGAAGTAAGATATAATGGGATTGTATTCTTTTTCTTTTAATTTTTTAAAATCATAAGAAGGTGCATAAAAACTTTTGCTCAGATAGTCTTTAAAGTTAATATTATGGGTGATAATTCTAAGGCTTAAAAGTTGATTCTTGCTTAAATTTAAATCCTTAAAACTTGTAGTATAAAAAGTGAAGTTTTCAGTTTGTAGCTTTAAAACCCAGTATTTTTTATTTTTTTTATTATATTTTATATATTGGTGCGTTAATAGAGCGTTACTTATAAAGTAATGTTTTTGGTTTTTAAAGTTTAAAAAATTATTATATTCTAAAAGGATATTAAAAATAAAAATAATAACAACAGATAAAAATAAATAATGAAATTCTTTAAAAGAGTAAAAAAAAGAATTCCATAGAGACATTATTTTTTGGAAAATTTACTTAAATAAAACCAAATTATTCCAGCTAAAAATAATAAAAATAAAGGAGCAGCATAAGGATATAAACTCAGTTTATCAAAAATTGCTTCAATAACATACCCAAAAGTATAAGCAGCAAAACCTAGAACAATAGCCCATATCAAACTAGCTAGAGTATTGATAATAAAAAATTTAATAAAATTATATTTTGCCATACCTGCAGCTATAGGAATGAAAGTTTTTAAACCATAAATAAATTTTTGAGTTACAAGTAAAATAATTCCGTGTTGTTTTGTTTTCATCATAGCAAGGGCTATCTTGCGTCGGTGTTTTTTAAAATAAGGCATAATGTCTTTTTTATAATATTTTCCAAGTATAAAAAGCAAAGTTGAACCTATGGTATTAGCAATAAAAGCAAGAGCAATACAAAAACTAAGATCCATTTTTCCTTGAGAACTTAAAACTCCTGCAGCTAAAATTCCAACCATTCCACCTCCTAAAGAGTAAAAGAATAAAACAATATAACCATATTTTATTAAAGTATCAATCATATCTTGCATAATAAACCTTATTTAGCGTATTCTACAGCTCTAAGTTCACGTATAACATTGACTTTAATTTCACCAGGATATTGCATTTTTTCTTGAATTTCAGCTGCTATTTCCTTAGCTAAAAGTACACTTTCATCATCATTAACAAGCTGAGCATTGGCTATGACGCGAATCTCTCTTCCGGCATTGATTGCATAGGCATTTTTAATTCCTTCTTTACTTTTAGCGATATCTTCTAGCTCACTGACTCTTTTTAAGAAAGCTTCTAACACTTCTCTTCTAGCTCCAGGTCGTGCAGCACTTAAAGTATCTGCTGCGCAAACAGCTGCTGATTCTATGCTTGTAGCTTCTTCGTGTCCATGATGTGCGTAAATAGCATTGATTACTACAGGATGCTCTTTGTAGCGTTTGCAAAGTTCTGCACCTAAATCCACATGAGATCCTTCAAAATCATGGGTTAATGCTTTTCCTATATCATGTAAAATTCCCGCACGACGTGCTAAATTCTCATCTCCACCACACTCAGCAGCAATGATTCCTGCAAGGTGAGCCACTTCCAAAGAATGTGCTAAAGCGTTTTGTCCATAGCTTGCTCGGTATTTGAGTTTCCCTATGAGTTTTACAATTTCAGGGTGTATTTTATTTAAACCTAGATCCATAACTATGGTTTCTCCTTCTTCTAGAATAGCGCTATCAAATTCTTTGCATACTTTTTCGTGAATTTCTTCTATGCGCGCGGGTTGAATTCTGCCATCTTCAACTAAAAGCTCTATAACTTTTGTAGCAATAGCACGGCGATAAAGATTAAAACAGCTTACTATAATAGCACCTGGTGTATCATCGATGATAATATCAACACCTAAAACCATTTCTAAGGTTTTAACATTGCGTCCTTCTTTACCAATGATACGTCCTTTAAGTTCATCGTTTTTAATGTTAATAACATTGATAAGTCTTTCAGCTGCAAATTCACCTGCAAAACGAGAGGTAGCTTGAGCAATGATGAAATTAGCTTTTCTTTTGGCTTCATTTTTTGCTTCTTCTTCATATTTTCTTACTATATGTGCAATTTGCTCGCGAGAATTTTCTTCTACTTTTTTAAGAATGATTGCTTTAGCTTCATTTTGTGTAAGTCCTGTAGAATGTTCTAAAATTTTTAAAACATCGTCAAGTTTTTCTTGATATTTATTTTTTAATTTATCAACATCAGATTGTAAGTCTTGAATGTGTTTTTTTGACTTGCAAAGGTATTCTTTATCTTCTTTTAGTTTTTCTTCTTCTTGCTGAAGTTTTTGTTCTTTTTTAGAAAGATCATCAAATTTTTGATTAAAATCTTTTTGAATTTTGTGAGTTTTTTCTTCATATTTTTTTTTAACTTCTAATTCTGCATTAAGAATTGAATTTTTTGCATCTTTTAAAATAAGCTCTGCTTCGTATTCTATAGCTTTGGCTTTAGCTTTAGCTTGCTCTACGAAAATTTCATATTTGGCATCATTGATTTTTTTTGCAACTAAATATCCTATACCGAGTCCGACTATAGCGGCTATAAATGCGATAAGTGATTCTATCATTTTTTCTTTCTTTCTTGTAATATTTTTTATAAGGGTTTATGTATAATTTTCCTGAAATATCATGCTTTTGTGTTAGATTATTTTGACTTAAAGCATCTATACTTTGGACAAATATTATATGAGGTTTGTAATTTAAATTTTCAAAAAATCTATCATAAAAACCTTGCCCATGTCCTATTCTTTTTAAATTTTTATCGACGCCAATTACAGGCACAATAGCTAAATCAATTTTTGCTTTAAAAAAAGAATCTATAGGCTCTAAAACCCCAAACCTTTTTTTAATAAAAGGCAATCTTAATTTTACAATTTTTAAACTTTTATCTTGCATAAATGGAACAAAAAGTTTGTAATTTTTATTAAGAATATGGCGAAATTTTATTAAGTTTGGTTCATAATGCAAGGGAATAAAAATTAAAATATTTTTAGCTTTAAATAGTTTTATTATTTTAAGACATTCTTTAAATATTTTATAATCTTGTTTGAAATTTAGTTTTGAATGTTTGAAAAGGCGTATTTTTTGCAATGCCCTAAAATCTGTTTTTTCCATTAATATGCCTTTAAAAAAATATTATCTTATATATGTTATAATTTTAGCATTTTTATAAAGAAGAATAAAGGATTGATAAATAATGAAGATTAAAAAAATACTTTTACTAGTGGTAATATCTTGTTTATTTGTTGCTTGTAGCAATGATAAAGAAAAACAGCAAAATGATGTAAATTTAAGCACCGAGGCAAGTATAAATCAAAGTGATGATATGAATTTTAAACTTAATTTGATTGATGGAGGATCAATTTCAGTAAAAAAAGAAAATGCCGTTTTAAATTTCAACGATGAAGATAAGGCAACTTTGTTTGTATTTTTTACTACTTGGTGTACTCCTTGTATTGTCGAAATTCCTCATCTTAACAAACTGCAAGAAAAGTATAACAATGATTTTAATATAGTTGGAGTTTTATTAGAGGATAAGTCTAATGAGGAGATTCAAAAATTTATAGAACAACATAAAATATCTTATAAAGTCTCTAATGGTGAAAATAACTATCTTTTAGCTAAAGTTTTAGGTGGGGTAAATGGAATTCCTACCATGTTTCTTTACAACAAGCATTCTAAATTGATTAATCAGTATTTAGGGCTTATTCCTGAAGAAATGCTAGAAATCGATATACAAAAGGCTATACTTTAATGTTTAATTTTTTTAAAAAAGGACTTGCAAAAACTCTTGAAAATATTATTGGAGTTAAAGGAGAGAATAAAAAGATAACCAAAGATTTGCTTGAAGAAATTTTGCTTGAAGCAGATGTAAGTTATGAAATAGTTGAAGAGATAATTTATTATTTACCGCCTCAAAATGAAGTAAAAAAAGAAGATTTAAAGCGTGTTATGGGTTCTTATTTTCTTTATGAAAAAAAAGAAACCAATCAAGAAAAACCTTTTGTAGAGCTTATTTTAGGAGTAAATGGAGCGGGAAAAACAACAAGTATTGCCAAACTTGCTTATTTATATAAAAACCAAAATCAAAAAGTGATTTTAGGAGCGTGTGATACTTTTAGAGCAGGTGCGATTGAGCAATTAAAACTTTGGGCGCAAAAAGTGGATGTAGATATAGTTTTAACTGCACAAGGGCATGATCCTTCAGCGGTTGCTTTTGATACCATTTCTAAAGCAAAAGCAAAGGATTTTGATAGGGTTATTATCGATACAGCAGGGCGTTTGCAAAATCAAAAAAATTTAACTCATGAGCTTGAAAAAATTGTAAGAATTTCAAACAAAGCTTTAGAAGGTGCACCACATAGAAAAATTTTAGTTTTAGATGGAACACAGGGAAATGCTGGAATTTTACAAGCTAAAGCTTTTAATGAGCTTGTAAAACTTGATGGCGTGATTATCACAAAGCTTGATGGGACTGCTAAAGGGGGTGCGCTTTTTAGCATAGCAAGAGAGCTTGAACTTCCTATTTTTTACGTAGGCGTAGGTGAGCAAATGACGGATTTACAAGAATTTAATGCAAGTACTTATTTAGATACTTTATTAGATCCTATTTTTGAATAATGGCAAAAAATAAAGCACTTTTTGAATGTCAAGCTTGTGGAAATCAACAAAGCAAATGGCTTGGAAAATGTCCTGATTGTGGAGCTTGGGATAGTTTTGTAGAATTAAAAGCTGAGCAAATTAAAGTTTTAAAAGAGCTTGCGCAAGTTAGTATGAAAACAAGTGAAGCTGTTTGTATTGAAGATGTGGAATTAGAACATTTTACAAGATACAGCACAGATGATAATGAGCTTGATTTGGTTTTAGGCGGAGGGCTTGTTGAAGGTTCTTTAGTGCTTATAGGCGGAAGTCCAGGTGTGGGAAAATCTACGCTTTTGTTAAAAATTGCTTCAAATTTAGCCAAACAGGGTAAAAAAGTGCTTTATGTCAGTGGCGAAGAAAGTAAAGCTCAGATTAAATTAAGAGCTGATCGCCTTGAGGCTAATACTCCGAATTTATTTTTACTTACTGAACTTTGCCTTGAAAATATTTTAGAAGAATTGCACAAAAAAGATTATAGTATTCTTATCATTGATTCTATACAAACTCTATATTCAAATAAAATCACTTCAGCAGCAGGAAGCATCACTCAGGTGCGTGAGATTACTTTTGAACTTATGCGTGTTAGCAAGGCTTATAATATCAGTACTTTTATCATAGGGCACATTACTAAAGAAGGTGCTATAGCAGGACCTAGGGTTCTTGAACATATGGTGGATGTGGTGCTTTATTTTGAAGGAGATGCCACTAAAGAAATTAGACTTTTAAGAGGCTTTAAAAATCGTTTTGGTGGAACGAATGAAGTAGGTATTTTTGAGATGACTGCTAAGGGTTTGATCAGCGCAAAAGATTTGGCAAATCGTTTTTTTACTCGTGGAAAGGCTATTTCAGGAAGTGCTTTAGGTGTTGTGATGGAAGGATCTCGTGCTTTGGTTTTAGAAGTTCAAGCTCTAGTGTGTGAAAGTTCTTATCCAAAGCGTAGCGCTACGGGATATGAAAAAAATCGCTTAGATATGCTTTTGGCTTTGCTTGAAAGAAAGCTTGAAATTCCTTTAGGACATTATGATGTATTTGTAAATATTAGTGGTGGAGTAAAAGTAAGCGAAACTGCGGCGGATTTGGCTGTGGTTGCAGCTATTATTTCAAGTTTTAAAAATCGCCCTTTGAGCAAAGATAGTATTTTTATAGGGGAGCTTAGTTTAAATGGAGAAATTAGAGAGGTTTTTAGCCTTGATACGCGTTTAAAAGAAGCTAAAATGCAAAAATTTAAAAATGCCATTGTTCCTTCTAAGCCTTTGGAAGATATAGGGCTTAAGTGTTTTGTTGCTAAAGAACTTTCGCAAGTTTTAGAATGGATGTAAATTTTCATTAAAATATAAGTAAGATTTTGCTAAAATTTCGAGTTTAGAATAAAATTTTTGAGGAAACCATGAAAGATTTATTTTTATTTAGCTCTTTGCTTGATGCAAGTCATACTTTTTCTTATTTTTTTCACATAGGTTTGGTAGCTTTAATTGCTGTTATAGTGGCTATGATGGCTACTCGTTCTATGCAACTTGTTCCACGCGGTATGCAAAATTTAGGTGAGGCTTTTTTAGAGGGAGTTTTATCTATGGGTAGAGATACCATGGGAAGTGAAAAAGGTGCAAGAAAATATCTTCCTTTGGTTGCAACTTTGGGGATTATAGTGTTTTTTAGTAATATTATAGGTATAATACCTGGTTTTCACGCTCCAACTGCAAGTTTAAATTTGACTTTGTCCTTGGCTATTATAGTTTTTGTATATTATCATTTTGAGGGTATTAGGGCACAAGGTTTTGTAAAGTATTTTGCTCATTTCATGGGACCTATTAAACTTTTAGCTCCTTTGATGTTTCCTATAGAGATAGTCTCTCATCTTTCTCGTGTGGTTTCTTTGTCCTTCCGTTTGTTTGGAAATATTAAAGGTGACGATTTATTTTTGATGGTAATTTTAGCTTTAGTTCCTTATATAGCTCCGCTTCCTGCTTATGTGCTTTTAACTTTTATGGCATTTTTACAAGCTTTTATTTTTATGATTTTAACTTATGTATATTTAGCGGGTGCAACTGTTGTTGAGGAAGGTCATTGATCTATATTTTAGAATTTTTTAAAGGTGCATCTTTAGCTTTAATGCTTTTGTGCACCTTTTTTCTCCTTTTTAAATTTATATCTTATTTTTATCTTGTTTTGGGGTTTATTTTTAGCCTGCTTTTATTTTTGGTTTTTATGTTGTTTATAGAAAACTATGAACTTAAAAATCAGAAAAAATAGTTGTTTTATAATTTCATAATTTTAAAATTAAACAAATACAAATCAAAGTCTAATATTTAAAGCCTTTTCTAAAAGAAAAAAAGATAAAATAAAGCATTTAAAAATTCAAGGAAATTTTATGTTTGAAGTAGTTATAGGTCTTGAAGTTCATACTCAATTAAATACTAAAACAAAAATCTTTTGTTCATGTGCAACTTCTTTTGGAGAAGCTCCAAATACCAATGTTTGTCCCACTTGTTTGGCTTTGCCAGGAGCTTTGCCTGTTTTAAATGAAGAGGTTGTAAAAAAAGCTATAGCTTTTGGAAAAGCTGTCAATGCAACAATTAATAAAAAAAGTGTTTTTAATCGTAAGAATTATTTTTATCCAGATTTACCTAAGGCTTATCAAATTTCACAATTTGATATCCCTATAGTAGAAAAGGGTGAGCTTTTTATCAATGTAAAGGGTGAAAATAAACGCATAGGTATTACAAGAGCACACTTAGAAGAAGATGCAGGTAAAAATATCCACGAAAATAATTTTTCTAAAGTGGACTTAAATCGCGCAGGAACTCCTTTGCTTGAGATTGTCAGCGAACCTGAGCTTAGAAGTAGCGATGAGGCAGTAGCTTATCTTAAAAAGCTTCATTCTATCATACGCTTTTTAGACATTTCAGATGCAAATATGCAAGAAGGAAGTTTTAGATGCGATGCAAATGTTAGTATAAGACCTAAGGGTGATACAAAACTTTATACTAGGGTAGAGATTAAAAATCTTAATTCTTTTCGTTTTATCCAAAAAGCTATAGAATATGAGGTAAAAAGACAAAGTGAGGCTTGGGAAGATGGAACTTACGAACAAGAAGTAGTTCAAGAAACCAGACTTTTTGATACAACAAATTTAGTTACAAGAAGTATGCGTGGTAAAGAAGAGGCGGCAGAATATCGCTATTTTCCAGATCCTGATTTATTGCCTGTTTTATTAAAAGATGAGTTTTTGGATATTAAAATCCCTGAACTTCCTGATGAGAAGAAAGCACGCTTTATAGACGAGCTTGGTATAAAAGAAAGTGATGCTGAGGTTTTAATCAGTTCTTTAGAAATGAGTCGTTTTTTTGAAAGTCTTATTTCTCAAAATTTAAATCCTAAGCTTTGTGTAAATTGGTTAAATACTGAACTTATGGGACTTTTAAAAGGAGAATTGACTATAGAAAATTCTCCCGTAGATGCTCAAAAGCTTGGAGTTTTAATTAAACGCATAGAAGATGGCACTATCAGTGCAAAAGCGGCTAAAGATGTCTTAGCTTTTGTGTTTGAAAATACTAGCATGGAAATTGATGAAGCTATAGAAAAGCTAGGACTTAAGCAAGTAAGTGATGATTCAGCTATAGAAGCGGTAATTGAACAAATTTTAAATGCAAATGCTGATAAGGTTGCAGAGTATAAAAGCGGTAAAGACAAGCTTTTTGGATTTTTTGTGGGTCAAACAATGAAAGAGGGTAAGGGAGCTTTTAACCCTGCAAAAGTAAATGAAATTTTAAAAGCAAAGCTTGGTTGATGCGTATAGCGGTTATTGGTGCGGGAAAATGGGGCAGTGCTTTACATCTAGCCTTAAAAGAAAATCACAATTGTTTTATCAGTTCTTTGCATCAGCGTGATTTAGAAGATTTTGTTAGCATAAAAGAAGCTTTAGAATGTGAATACCTTGTTTTTGCTTTAAGTTCTCAAGGGATGCGTGCTTGGCTTAAAGAAAATTTCATCAACAAAGGACAAAAAATTTTAATTGCTTCAAAAGGCATAGAAGATCAAAGTTGTCAATTTTTAGATGAAATTTTTTTAGATTTTGTGCCAAAAGAAAATTTTTGTGTTTTAAGCGGTCCTTCTTTTGCTGCTGAAGTAATGCAAAAACTTCCTACTGCTTTGATGATTAGTGGGATAAATCAAGAGCTTTGTAAAAAATTTGCGAGTTTTTTCCCTGATTTTATTAAAACTTATATTGATAATGATGTGCGTGGTGCTGAAATTTGTGGTGCTTATAAGAATGTTTTAGCGATTGCAAGTGGGATTAGTGATGGGTTAAAACTTGGCAATAATGCAAGAGCAGCATTGATTTCAAGAGGACTTATAGAAATGCACCGTTTTGGTAAATTTTTTGGTGCTAAAGAAGAAACTTTTTTAGGGTTAAGTGGAGCAGGGGATTTGTTTTTAACTGCAACCAGTGTTTTATCAAGAAATTATAGAGTGGGTTTAAAACTGGCGCAAAATCAAAAGTTAGATAGTATTTTAGCCGAGCTTAATGAAGTAGCAGAAGGTGTAAAAACTGCTTATGCTATAGAAAAATTAGCAAAAATGAAAGGAATTTATACACCTATTGTAAATGAAGTAGTGGCAATTTTTAAGGGTAAAAGTGTGCAAGAAGCAACGCAGAATTTATTAAAGCAAAATGATTAAGGAAAAATCATGATAATTAAAAATGCAAAAATTTATGGAGATTCTTTACAAGATATAGAGATTAAAGAAGGAAAAATTACCAATATTGGTTCTAATTTACAAGGTGAAGAAATTTTAGATGCTAAAGGTATGACTTTACTTCCATCTTTTGTGGATTTGTGTGTAAGTTTGAAAAATGATAAATTTTCTTTAGCTAATTTAGAGCTTTTAGAAAATGAGTGTCTAAAAGGAGGAATTTCTAGTATAGTTTTGCGTGATTGCATGGATTTTGATGAAGAAAGTTTTGCTTTATTTTTACAAAATTTAGCTCAAAGAAAGATGCAAATTTTTTCAAGTGTGCGGGTTAAGGATGCAAATGGCAAGCTTAAAAATTTAGCCACTCTTTTAAACAAGGGGGCTTGTGCTTTAGAGCTTGATAGCTCTTTGGATGCAAATACTTTAAAAGTAAGTTCACAATATGCTTTTATGAAAGACTCTCCAATTTTTGTGCGTTGTTATGATAAGGATTTTGATGATAATGGAGTGATGAATGATTGTGAAATGAGTTTTGAGTTAGGGCTTATAGGCATGAGTAAAATCGCTGAAACTAGCCAGATAGCTAAAATGAAAGAATTGGCTAAATTTTATAAAAATAAAGTTATTTTTGATCTTTTAAGTTTGAAAGATTCTTTATTATTATTAGATGAAAAGGATTTAAAACTTGTAAGCATTCATCATCTTATCAAAGATGATAGTGCTTGTGAAGATTTTAATACTGCTGCGAAACTTATGCCACCTTTAAGAAGCAAAGAAGATGTTTTGGCTTTAAGAGAGGCTTTAAAAGAAGGAAAAATCAGCTTTTTAACTTCCTTACATAGTGCAAAATCAATTTCTTTAAAAGATTTAGCTTTTGATGAAGCGGCCTTTGGAATCCATAGCGTATGCGAATTTATAAGTCTTTGCTATACTTTTTTAATCAAAGAAGGATTTTTAAATTGGCAAGAGCTTTGTCAATTTACAAGTAAAAATCCTAGTGAATTTTTAGGTTTAAATAGCGGAGTTATAGAAGTCGGAAAAGAAGCTAATCTAGTTCTTTTTGATGAGAATGAAGAAATTTTTGCTCCAAAAAGTTCTCTTTATTCTGAGGATAAACTTTTTGGAAAAATTAAAATGCATATAATTAAAGGAAAAAATATTTTAGAAAAATAAGCTTTACTTAAATTCCTAAAGATAGTTTAAATCCTAAAAATACAAGTGCTGCCATAATACCAGCGACTGGTAAAGTGATAATCCAAGCCAATCCTATAGGCTTCATCATAATCCAATTTGCGTTTTTATTATACACTCCTATACCCAAGATAGCACCTATGAGTATATGGGTGGAGCTAACAGGAATTCCAAATTGTGTAGCTAAGAGTATAACTATGCTTGCACCAAGTTCTGCAGAAAATCCAGTAGTAGGGCGTATGGTTGCAAGTTTTGAACCCACTGTAGTAATCACTTCTTTACCTAAAAACCAAAGCCCTACAACTAGAGCAACTCCAAACATAGCTAAAGCGGCAAAAGGTACAGGAGAAGTCGCGTTAATTGTGCCGTTTTTTAAGACATCTAAAATCGCTGCAAAAGGACCTATAGCATTGGCTATATCATTGGCTCCGTGTGAAAATGCAAAACTAGAGGCTGTAAATATTTGAAACCATGAGAAAATTCTATCAGTAGTTTTATTAAGTTCTGTTTTTTTAACGATTTTGACTATAGCAAATGTTACAACATAACTTATAGTTCCTATAATTCCGATAATCCAAAAGTTTTGTAAAATATCTAAAGTGCTAACATTATTTAAACCTTTAAATAAAAACATTGCCGAAATGATAGCAGCAGCAATACAAGCAATGATTGGCATATGAGTTTTTAAAATAGAGTAAATATCTATATCTTTTTCTTGATCCTTAAATTCCTTCATTTTATTTCTATAGAAATTATTTTCTTGTTCTTCCTCATCTAAAGCAATAGCGGAAAGTTCTTTAATTTGTTCTTCTTGGGATTTTGTTTTTAAATTTAAAAAATATTCTTCTTTGAATTTTTTTCTTTCTTTTTTGATATTTTTCAAATCATCATTTAGTTTTTCTGATGGTTTTAAAATTTTCTTATCAATATATGAATAAATAATATAAGCTACAATACCCCCTAAAAGAGGCGAAGCTACCCAAGAAATAGCTATTCTTAAAATTTCACTCCATTTAACCATGGAGAGTGTTTGAATCCCATCAAATTTTAAAAGCCCCATCATAATACTAGCACCTACAATCCCACCGACTATACTGTGTGTGGTTGATACAGGTAAGCCTTTCTTGGTTGCAATAAAAATCCAAACCCCAGAGCTTAAAAGTGCGGCAAGCATAATGATAACAAAAAGCATAGGATCTAAAGAATTTGGAAAAACAACAATACCGCTACGTATGGTCTTAGTAACTTCTGCGCCTGCGAAGATTGCCCCGCTTAGCTCAAAAACAGCTGCTATAATTAAAGCTTGTTTAATGGTTACTGTTTTTGCACCAACGCTTGTTCCAAAAGAATTGGCTACATCATTTCCACCTATATTAAATGCCATAAAAATGCCAAATATAGAAGCAAGAATAAAAAGAATGAGTTGATGTTGCGAAATATAACCAAATCCCCAAATAACAAATGCGATAGTGCTGATAATAAAAATAACAAAAGCTATGAGGTTGTCTTTTTGCATTAATAACCCTTTTTTATTTTAATTATACACTTATTTACTTTAAATTTGCTAATTTTAGTTTTTAGTCTTTGTGGAATTTTTATTTATATTATTTTTTTATAATAAATACTCAAACAAGAAATAATAAGGAATATAAGAATAATGAGGGGTATTTTTTATATAATAGCATTGTTTTCTTTACTCCATGCCGATGAACTTGCAGAGGCTTTAGTAAAAAATAATAATCAAAATTCTTGGGAGCACTTTGATTATAAAAACACCAAAGAAGCTCCAAAAATTCAAGAAGAGAATGTGGATTTTAAAAGTACTTTTGATAGCTTGCTTTCAAAAACTTTAGAAAATAATAATGGTATAGATAAAACAGATGGGAATTTAGATTTTCAAAACGAAAACGCGCAGGTTAAAAATTTAAGTTCTCTTTATGAGGGAGAGAATAATTCTTTGCTTTTTCAAAAAGAACTTTTTGTGGCTCAAGATAATTATAATTACTCAGGGGGCTTAATCAATCGTTATGAAAAAGATGATTTTTTATTTGGAGTTAATGGTTTTATTGACAAACAAAAGGAACAAAAAGATACTAAAAGCTTTGGTACAGAGTTTGGTTATAGTAAATTTATAAAGGCTTATAGTAATTATTACATACCCAATGAAGCAGAAAAAAATTTACAGCTTGGAATGAGTTTTGTAATTCCAACTTACACCGCTTTTGCTTTTGATATAAGCAAGGATAATGATAAAACTAATTATCAAGTATCTTACTCTCCTTATAGTGTATTTAGTTTAAATTTATTGCGTCGTGATTATAGCGCAAGAGAGACTGTTGATGATACCGTTGTTCAAGTTGGATTTAGTTTTAATTTCAATGAAAGTTTTTTAAAACAATTTAGGAAAAAAGATAATACTTTAGAGGAGGTTAATCGATATGATTTCCTCCAAAGAACCCATTAGTTCATTCCAGCATTATGGAATTTTTCTGGATTATCCATAGCATAGTTGAATTTTTCCCGATCAATTTGTTTATCCCAGATCGCAACGATTAAGGCTGCTACTGAATTTCCACAAAGATTTCCAACAGCCCTCATTTCAGACATAAATTTATCAACACCTAAAAGAACGCCTATAGCAGCTACTGGTAGAACTTGTGCTAAGGTTGCATTTGCTTCTGAAATTTCCATATTTCCTAGAGCCGCAAGCGTACTTCCAAGCACTATAAAACCTGATCCAGTTACACCCACTGCACCTTTTGAAGCTATCATTAATACTATTAAAATACTGATTTCGTGTGTTAAACTTAAATTTACATTAAAAGCTTGTGCTAGAAAGATTAAGCTCATAGCTAGATAAATATTTGTACAATCAAGATTAAAACTATATCCCGTTGGTAAAACAAGTCCGACTGTTGCTTTAGAAAGTCCCGCTTTTTCTAGTTTTCTCATTAAAGGAGCAAGTGCAGACTCGCTTGAACTGGTTGCAAAAACGATCAATACTTCTCTTGAGATAAATCTCATAAATTTGAAGATATTTACTTTTGCAAAATAACAAATCAGACCTAAGATTCCAAATATAAAAACAAGACATGAAATCAGCATCACTAAAAGTAAATATGCTAAGTTGATCAAAGAGCCAATTCCGTATTGAGCTATGAGTACAGCCATTGCTGAAAAGGCGGCAATAGGACTAAAATACATAATGATTTGTAGAATTTTAAAAACAAAATTTTGCACCACTTCAAAAACTCTTTGAATTGCCTGTTTATCTTCTATTCTCATTAAAGAAATAATCAAAGCAGTAACTATAGCAATAACTAAAACTTGTATGGTTTTTCCTTCTGTAAAAGGCGTGATAATATCAGTAGGCATAGCATCTTTTAAAATATGCATGATCTCAGAGCTCGCACTTACTTCTGTGGTTTGAGAAATGTATTTTTGAACGCTTTTTGTATCAAGTTGACTTGGATCAAGATTCATTCCATGACCTGGTTGCATAACATTTGCCATAAAAATACCTATAGCAAGTGCTAAAGTACTTACAACTTCAAAGTAAATAACCGCTTTAGCACCAATACTACCTACTTTTTTTAAACTTTCAAGACTAATGATGCCCAAAACCAAAGTAACAAAAATAATAGGACCTATAAGAACCTTTAAAGCACCTATAAAATAATCAACTCCTGGTTTGCTAGCAATGGCTAATTCTTTATCTGTATAGCCAAGTATAATACCTGTAATAATGCCTATAATCACCCAAAATCCAAGACTTTTTATAATACGTTTATATAAAGGCGGTTTTCTTTCAGCTAAAGTTTGACTTAAAGTTTCCAAGTTTATTCACTCCTTTTGATCTTTTGTGAAATATAATTTTAACAATGCGTATTGTAAATTTTAACAAAAAAACAAATCTAGAAATACTTTCTTTTATATGATATGACAATTTTTTATATAAATGTTACAAAATTTCTCATTATTTACATTATAAAATTTAAAATATTTTTTGAAAATTTTATAATTTAGTATACTTTTTATTGTTTATTATTAGTAATAATTCTATTTTTGATTTATTTGTTTTATTGGGATGTTTTAATTATGAAAGAAATAGTTTTGTCTGAAAATGCTTTAATTACTTCTAAAACAGATCTTAAGGGGAATATCATTTATGCCAATAATGACTTTTTAAAATACGCAGGTTATAAAGTCGATGAGCTTTTGTATAAATCTCATAATATAGTAAGACATGAAGATATGCCACGTACTGTATTTAAATGTCTTTGGGATTATATTCAAAAAGGAGAAGAAATTTTTGCATTTGTAAAAAATAAAGCCAAGGATGGTAGTTTTTACTGGGTGTTTGCAAATGTAAGTGCTTCATTTGATGCCAATGGAGATATCATCAACTACTATTCTGTTCGTCGTGCACCCAATAGAAAATCTCTTTCTATAATTGAAGAAGTTTATAAAATTTTACTTGAAAAAGAGCAAAAATCGGGCATTAATGCTGGAGTTTCAGCTTTAATGGATATTGTAAGTTCTTATAAAATGACTTATAATGAACTTATTTTTAACTTACAAGAAAATAATTAAATAAGATATATTTAATCTTTTTTATTGTATAATTTTCGCCTAAAAATTAAAGTAATATATATTATTAAAGTATTACTTTAATTTATGACTTCAAAAATTTTTAATAAAGGGGTAAATTTATGGTGAAAAATGGATTATTATTAACTATTTTTCTAAGTATTATCGGTGTTTTAGGTGCCATTTTTATTCATATTTATGTTGGAGTGATAATTTTTATTTTAATCGCTGTTTTAATGATTTATTTGCTTAGACAACACAAAGATGAGCAAATAATGATAGATAAACTTTTGGTTCTTTGTAGAGAGTTAAAAGAAGGAAATTTTGACAATAGAATGATCTATGTAAAAACAAAAAGCAAAAAATTAGCCGAAATAGCAGATAATCTTAACAATACTATTGATGGACTAGAAGCTTATTTAAGGGAAATTAATACTTCTATTTCTTGTTCCCAAAAAGGCGAATTTTATCGTAAGGCTTTGCCTGAAGGTTTAAAAGGAATTTTTGCTCATAATATCGAATTTATAAATAAAGCTTTAGCAAACATAGAAGTGACAGCAAGATCCACTTTTAAAAATGCTTTATCAAGAACTTTAATGGATTTAAGCCTTGGAAATCAAAATAAAGATATGTCTCAAATTTCTAGCTCATTAAATCAAGATATTAGCATGATGAAAAATGTATATGATACAGTTGATGCCATTACTCATACAGCTACAGAAAATGGCTCAGAGGTGGATTCTTTGCAAAGTGCCATGGGTTCTTTAATGGATGTTGTAAATTCGAGCAAGGAAACAGTACAAACTTTTGTGGCTAATTCCCAAAATATTACTTCAGTGGTTGAAGTAATACGCGATATAGCTGATCAAACCAATCTTCTAGCTTTAAATGCTGCTATTGAAGCTGCACGTGCAGGAGAACATGGTAGGGGCTTTGCGGTTGTGGCTGATGAAGTTAGAAAGTTAGCAGAAAGAACTCAAAGATCTACAAGCGAAATTTCCATTGCAATTCAGACTATGCAACAGGATTTTGTAAATATCCAAAGTGGCAGCGATCAAGTTTTTAACATTGTTAGTGAATCTGAAGAAAGAATTAATAAATTTTCTCAAGCTTTTAAACGTCTAGAAGAAAATAGTAGTGCTCTTGGTGTTAATTTTGGATCCTTTGCAAAGAGATTGATTTTATCTGTAGTTAAAATCGATCATATTCTTTATAAATCAAATATATATTTAAATTTAAATGGGGCTCAAAATTTCAATCTTGAAAGTGTAGATCCAATTTCTAATCTTTGCCAAGATGAGAGAGCTCAAGGTGTTATTAATGAACTTAGTTCTGAAACTGAGTTAAATTTAGCTAAAGAATTTATAAAAGATAACGCTAAAAAAGCAATAGAAGAATCAAGTCAAGATTATATCGATCAAAAAGCTTATGATGCGATTGTAAATGATATTAAATCACTAGAGCAAAGAAGTGCTGAAATCTTAGCAAAATTAAAAATATAAATTAAGAGGGTGGGGAAATGTCAAGAGAAATTTTTTTACAAGAAGATAGTTTAATTACTTCTAAAACAGATTTAAAAGGTAAAATAGTTTATGCAAATGATGATTTTTTAAAGTATGCAGGTTATACCATGGGTGAAGTTTTAAATAAACCTCATAACATAGTAAGACATGAAGAGATGCCAAAAACTGTTTTTAAATATTTATGGGATTATATGAGAGAGGGTAAGGAAATTTTTGCTTACGTAAAAAACAAAACTAAAGATAACAATTACTACTGGGTTTTTGCAAATGTAACTCCATCAATAGATATTAATAATAATATCATAGGCTATTATTCCGTTCGTCGTATGCCAAATAAAAGCGCTATTTCTACAATAGAAAGCCTTTATAGCGATCTTTTAAGAGTAGAACAGCAACAAGGTTTAAATAAGGGTGTTGAGATGCTTAAAAATTTCTGCAAAGATGCAGATAAAACTTATAATGAGTTAATTTTCTCTCTCCAAGAAGCTAAATAAATTTTTGTTAGGCTTAAAACGAGTTTGTTTTAAGTCTAAATATTATATAATCTTTCTTTTAAAAATTCACATTTTTCAAGGCAAAATATGTTTGATGTCATTGTTATAGGTGGTGGACATGCGGGTGTTGAAGCAAGTGCTGCTGCTGCTAGAATGGGTAAAAAAACCTTACTTTTAACTACATTGATTGAGCAAATAGGAGCAGCAAGTTGTAATCCAGCTATAGGTGGACTTGCAAAAGGGCATTTGGTAAAAGAACTTGATGCCATGGGTGGTCTTATGGGTGAAATCACCGATGAAGCGGGAATACAATTTCGCATTTTAAATGAAAGCAAGGGCGTAGCCGTTCAAGGAAGTAGGGCGCAAATTGATATGGATAAGTACCGTATCATTGCACGTAATAAACTTTTAAAACTTCCAAATTTAGAAATTTCTCAAGAACAAGCGAATGCTTTAATCGTAGAAAATGATGAAGTTAAAGGCGTAAAAACAAATTTAGAAAATACATATTTTGCCAAAAAAGTGATACTTACAACAGGGACTTTTTTAAATGGACTTATTCATATAGGCGAAAATAAACTTCAAGCAGGAAGGGTAGGGGAGCTTGCTTCAGTAAATTTAGGCAATTATCTACAAACTTTGGGTTTAAAAATGGGGCGTTTAAAAACAGGAACTTGCCCAAGAGTAGATGCAAAAAGTATTGATTTTAGCGCACTTGAAATCCAAGATGGCGATGTAAATCCTAAAGCTTTTAGTTTTCGTTCAAGAAATTTTAATCCTACTCAACTTCCTTGTTATATCGCACGCACTAATACAACTACGCATGAGATTATTAAGAATAATTTTTATCGTGCCCCACTTTTTACAGGACAGATTGAAGGTGTGGGGCCAAGGTATTGTCCTTCTATAGAAGATAAGATCAATCGTTTTAGCGACAAAGAAAGTCATCATCTTTTTATAGAACCTCAAACTATCGATGCAACGGAGTATTATATCAATGGTTTTTCTACTTCTTTGCCCTATGAAGTGCAAACTCAAATGCTGCGTTCTATAAAGGGTTTTGAAAATGCTAAAATAACCCGTTTTGGTTATGCTATAGAATATGACTATATAGAGCCAACTGAACTTAAGCATACTTTAGAACTTAAAAAGATTAAAAATCTTTATTGTGCAGGACAGATTAATGGAACTACAGGTTATGAAGAGGCTGCAGCACAAGGCTTTATGGCAGGAATCAATGCAAGTTTAAGCATAGATATGAAAGAGCCTTTGATTTTAAGGCGTGATGAAGCTTATATAGGAGTTTTAATCGATGATTTGGTAGTAAAAGGTACAAAAGAACCTTATAGAATGTTTACTTCAAGAGCGGAATTTAGACTGCTTTTAAGGGAAGAAAATGCTATACTTAGACTTGGAAAATATGGCTATGATTTAGGGCTTTTAAGCGAGCAAGATTTTACTTATATACAAAATATCGCAAACAATCTTCAAAAAGGACTTGAATTTTTACTTTCTAAAGAATTCACGCCTAATAACCAAAATAATGCTTTTTTAGAGAGTTTAGGAGAAGATAAAATTTCTTCTATAGTCAATCTTCAAAAAATTGTCGCAAGAGCAAGTTTTGATATAGAAAAATTAAAAAAACTTGATCCTATGTTTGAAACTATGGATCATTACTCCTTAAGAGAGATTTTAAATGAGGCAAAGTATTATCATTACATTAGTATGCAAAAAGCTCAAGTAGAAAAAATGAAAAATCTTAGCGAGCTTAAAATTCCTGAAAATTTTGATTTTAAAAGTGTAAGCGGTTTGAGTAATGAAGTTGTAGAAAAGCTTAATCATCATAAACCTCCAACTATTTTTGCTGCAAGTCAAATCAGTGGAATCACTCCTGCGGCGTTGGATATTTTGCAAATTTATATCAAAATGCAAAAGAAAAAAGCTTAAATGCTTGCTTTTTTTATTTTTTTATCTACTTTAATTTTACTTTTTTGGCGTCCATGGAATTTACCTATTTGGGTATTTTCTAGCTTGGGAGCTTTTTTTGTTTTTATTTTTCAATTGGTAGATTTTAAAGATGCTTATTTTGTTTTTTCTTTGGTTTGGGATAGTTCTTTAACTTTAGTTGGGTTGATTATCCTTTCTTTTAGCTTGGAAGCTTTAGGATTTTTTGATTTTATTGCGAGTAAAATTTTGCATTTTTCTAGAGAGAAAAATCAAGAAAAAATTTATATTAGCACAAAAAAGTTGATGTTATTTTTGTTGATTTTTGTCTTTTTTCTTTCTGCATTTTTTGCTAACGATGGAGCGATTTTAATCATTACACCTATTATTATAGCTTTATTTTCAACTCTTAAAGATTGTAAAAATCATGCTTTTATTTTAAGTTCTTTTTTGCTTAGTCTTTCTTTTTTATGTGATGCAAGTTCAAATGCTTTGGTTATTTCAAATTTAACCAATATCATTACAGCAAATTATTTTAAGATAGAATTTTTAGAATTTGCTAAAAATATGTTTTTGCCAAATTTTTTTGTTTTGCTTTCTACTATAGTTATGGTTTTTATGCTTTATGGGAGAGTTTTGCCTAAAAGGCTTGAATTTAAATTAGTCAAAAAAGAGCAAATTTCATTGAAATTGTTTTTTCTTTGCATAGTATTTTTACTTCTTTTTGTGATCAGTTTTTTTATAGGTGAAATTTTTGATATTAAAATAAGTTTTTTTGCTTTGCTTTGGGCGGGAATTTTTTGGCTTATTGTTTTAAAAATTCAAGGTAAAAAAAGTGTTAAAATTCTTTTTGAAGCACCTTATGGAGTTTTGCTTTTTAGTTTTGGGCTTTATATGGTGGTTTTTGCTTTACATAAAATAGGCGTGAGTGAAATTTTGGTTAAAAGCTATGCTTTTTTGATGCAAGATAAGAGTGGAATTTTTGGTGTGGCTTTGATTTCAGCTTTTGGATCTTCTGTGTTTAATAATTTGCCTATGGTTTTAATCGGCGATTTGGCATTAAAAGAATATTTTGAGAATTTTTCTTTTGATTCCTTGATGATTTATGCGCATCTTTTGGGGGTAAACATAGGCCCAAAACTTACGCCAATAGGTTCTTTGGCAACTTTGCTTTGGCTTGGAGTTTTGGCTAGAAAAGGCATTAATATTTCTTTTTGGCAATATTCTAAATTTGGCTTTTTGATAACTTTACCTGTGCTTGTTTTTTCTCTTTTTGCTCTTATTGTCTAAATATCAAAATTTGTTAAACAAAGAAAAAATTTATTTTAATTTCGATAAACTTTTAACTTGGTTAAAAAATAAAATCGAAAGGACAAGTTATGGCTACATCTGAGAGTAGACGAAGCTTTATGGGCTTTGCATTTGGAAGCGTAGCTGCTGTAGGCGGTGTTTTCTCGCTTGTTGCGATGAAAAAAACTTGGGATCCACTTCCAAGTGTCAAAGCTGCAGGTTTTACTACAGTAGATTTATCAGGAATGCAAGATGGAGAGCTTAGAACTATAGAATGGCGTAAAAAGCCTATTTTTATATTAAAAAAAGATGCGAGTATGCCAAAAGATGAAAAACGTGATGTTGTGGTAGATAACGCAGCTTATACTGTGGTTATAGGACTTTGTACGCATTTGGGTTGTATACCTGCTTACCAACCAAGCGAGCAATTGTTTAAATGTGCCTGTCATGGTGGAGAATTTGACACAAGTGGAAAAAATGTCTTTGGACCTCCTCCAAAGCCTCTTGAAATTCCTCCTTTTAAGATCGATGGAACCAAACTTGTTTTAGGCGAAGAGGGTCCTGAATATAAAAAAATGATAGCGGAGGCTTAAGATGGCACAAATTAGAAAAGCTAATGGTCTTGTAGATTGGCTTGATCAAAGACTTGCAGTACATAAACTACTTGATGTTTTAATGGTAAAGTATTGGATACCAAAGCAAATTAACTTTCTTTGGGCAATGGGGGTTATTTTAACCACTCTTTTTGCAGTGCTTTTTGTTACAGGACTTTTACTTGTAATGTATTATAAACCAGATACTGCACTTGCTTTTGATAGTGTGAATAAGACTATTATGCAAGAGGTGGATTATGGATGGCTTTGGCGTCACATGCATGGTGTTGCCGCTTCTGTTGTATTTTTGATTATATACATACATATGTTAACAGGAATTTATTACGGTTCTTATAAGAAAGGTCGTGAGATGATTTGGGTTAGCGGTATGCTTTTGTTTGTTGTATTTTCTGCTGAAGCTTTTAGTGGGTATATGCTTCCTTGGGGACAAATGAGTTATTGGGCAGCTCAAGTAATCACTAATCTTTTTGGAGGGATACCATTTATTGGCCCTGAGCTTGTGATTTGGATTCGTGGAGATTATGCGGTTTCTGATCCAACTTTAACAAGATTTTTTATGCTTCATGTGTGCTTGCTTCCTATAGTTATCATTGCTATTATAGCATTTCACTTCTATTCTTTAAGAATTCCTCATGTTAATAATGAAATTTCTGAAGAACTTGACTTTGACTTAGAGGCTGAAAAGTACATGGCAGGTGACACAAAGGGTTCTAAAGTGATTCCTTTTTGGCCAGGATTTTTATCAAAAGATTTTATGTATATAAGCTTTTTTATGATTTTCTTCTTTTATTTAGTCTGTTTTAAATTTGAATTTGCAATGGATCCAATTAATTTTGATCCGGCTAATGCGCTTAAAACACCAGCTCATATTTATCCTGAGTGGTATTTCTTATGGAGTTATGAAGTTTTAAGAGGATTTTTCTTTGATATTGCAGGTATTAAAGCTTTTGATATAGGTTTGGCTGCATTTGGTATTGCTCAAGTGATTTTCTTCTTGCTTCCTTGGCTTGATAGAAGTGATGTTGTAAAACCAGCCCATGAAAGACCTTTATTTTTCATTTGGTTTTGGATATTGCTTATTGATTTAATTGTTTTAACAGTTTATGGAAAATTACCTCCAACAGGTGTAAATGCTTGGGTAGGATTTTATGCTTCTATAGTATTTTTACTTTTACTTATTGTAGTTTTACCGGTTATTACTATTATGGAGAGAAAAGGAGCTAAACAATGAGAGAAATAAAAATATTTTTAGTTGTGGTAGTTTTTACTGTGCTTGTATATTGGGGGGTAGAGCCTTATGCTCATTCAGTGATGAAACCTCATGTTGCTCCTGCAAATTTTGATTTTGCTGTTGAAGATACTACTTTTGCAAAAGGTATAGTTGAAGCTAAAGAATTAGCTCTAAAAGATGCACAAGCTTCAGGAGATGCTAAAAGAATAGAGAGTGCAAACAAAGAACTTGAAAAAGCAAAAGAAGAATTAAGCAAAGTTGAAACACTTTGGGCAGATGTTGCAAAGATCGATTTTGCTAAGGGTGATGCAAAAAAAGGTAAAGAATTTTTTGAAAATAACTGTTTTGCATGTCATGGTGTAAAAGAAGATGGAATAGCAGCTAATATCACCGATTCTTCTATGGGAGTAATACCACCTGATCTTAGTGCAGCTGGTGCTATTTTTGATGAAAAATTTTTAGCAGCTTTGATTATGCATCCTGCGCTTGCTTTAAAAGTAGATCATAAATTTGGTGATGCTTTTATTATGACAGCTTACAATAAAGATACTTCAGGAGAAAGTGAAGAAGCTACAAATGCAAATATAGCCAATGTAATTGCTTATCTTAAAGATGTGAGTGTTAAATTTGAAACCAATGAAGATGCTACTATTAAGAAAGATGTTGAGGCAAAATATGCTAAAATGGAAAATAGTGCTCAAAAAGCGGCTTTAATGGAAAAAGATATAAAATTTGCTAAAGATAAAGCAACTTTTATTGAGGCTTGCGGACGTTGTCATGATATGAAATACGATAGCTTTTTTACTCCATCAAATCAAAATGATTTAAAAACTTATTTAGGTTCTGTTCCGCCTGATCTTTCTATGATGATAAGATCTCGTGGTGAGCAATATTTACATGATTTTATTAATAACACTCAAAAACTTCTTCCAGGAACCGCTATGCCAAGAGTAGGTTTAACAGAAGCTGCACAGGCTAAGGTTGTATCTTATATTGATCAAGTGGGTGATAGCAAAAAAGAAGAAAGAAAAACTACAGGAATTTATGTAATGATATTCTTTGTAATTTTAAGTATTTTTGCTATAGGTTGGAAGCGTTCTGTTTGGTCTAAATTACATTAATATTACATTTTTTGCCATTATTTAATGATAATGGCAAAAATCTTATTTTTTCTTCATTTTTATTAATTTTTAATATTTAAAGAGAGATACTTCAAAATATAATTATTTTAGAATTTAGGAGTATTTTATGTTAGAAAAAACTTTAATCAAATCTATTTTAAAAAAATGGGATTATGGGGATTTTAGAGTTGTTTTTTGGGATAAAGAAGAATTTTTTATCGGAAACAAACCTGCTAAATTTTCTTTAATTTTTAAAGAAAAAATTCCTTTTTTGGAGTTATTTGGTGATACAAGTTTGGTTTTTGCAAGACATTATATGCAGGCAAAACTTGACATAGAGGGCGATTATGATGAAATGGCTAGGGTATTATATTATTTTTCTAATCAGCAATTTTTTAAAACCAAAAAAGATGTATTGAGTAAAATAACTCAAAAGCAAGAAAGTAAAAATATCAAAAGTCATTATGATATAGGTAATGATTTTTATAAGCTTTGGCTTGATGATACTATGAGCTATTCTTGCGCTTATTTTAAAGAGCCTAATAATACTCTTTATGAAGCTCAAATTAACAAAATAGAACATACCCTTAAAAAACTTGATTTAAAAGAAGGAGAAAAGCTTTTAGATATAGGTTGTGGTTGGGGTTGGCTTTCTATTATGGCGGCTCAAAAGTATGGGGTTAAGGTTGTTGGAATTACTATTTCAGAGGAGCAGTGTAAAAAAGCCAAGGAAAGAGTAAAAGAACTTGATCTTGAAGATAAAATAGAAATAAGACTTCAAAATTATCAAGATTTAGAATTTGAAAATTATTTTGATAAAGTTGTTTCTGTGGGTATGTTTGAACATGTAGGCAAAGAGAATTTAGGACTTTATTTTATGAAAGTAAAACAAGTTTTAAAACCTGGAGGTTCTATGCTTTTACATTCTATTTTAGCCATGTTTGAAGGAAAAACAAATGCTTGGATAGATAAATATATTTTTCCAGGAGGATATTTACCTTCTTTAAGAGAGGTTGTAAGTGCTATGAGTGAGTGGGATTTTCATCTTCTTTTAGCAGAAAGTTTAAGAATGCACTATGCAAAAACTTTAGATTTATGGGATGAAAATTTTAACAAAGTATTGGACAAGGTAAGGGAAAAATATGATGAAGAATTTATAAGAATGTGGGATTTATACCTTCGTTCTTGTGCCTCTGCTTTTCGTGTTGGAAGCGTGGATTTGTTCCAATTTTTAATCACAAAAGAAATCAATAATAATCTAAGCCTTACTAAGGACTACATATATAAGTAAAAACTAAACTTAAATTTGATAGAATCTTAGCTTCATTTCACACACATCAATCCTTTTTAGCTTGTGTAAATTAAGGGATGTGGAGGAATAAAGCTAAATTTATAAGGAGAAACTCATGGTTAGTATGAGAGATTTATTAGAATGCGGTGTGCATTTTGGACACCAAACAAGACGCTGGAATCCAAAGATGAAAAAATTCATTTTTGGCGAGAGAAAAGGTATTTATGTAATTGATTTACAAAAAACTTTAAGATATTTTAGATATACCTATAATATCGTTCGTGACGCTGCTGCCGAAGGAAAAACTATACTTTTTGTTGGAACAAAAAAACAAGCAGGTGGAGCGATTAAAGAATACGCTGAAAAATGCGGTATGCCTTATGTAAATCATAGATGGCTTGGCGGTATGATGACAAATTTTGGTACTATTCGCCAATCAATTAGAAAATTAGAAGTAATTGAAAAAATGGAAGAAGATGGAAGTATTAAGCTTTTAACTAAAAAAGAAGCTTTAATGCTTACAAGAAAAAAAGAAAAATTATTAGCTTATTTAGGTGGAATTCGTTATATGAAAACTCAACCTGATATGATTTTTGTTGTTGACACAGTAAAAGAAAAAATTGCTGTTCAAGAAGCAAATAGATTAAGAATTCCTGTTGTAGCTCCACTAGATACAAACTGCGATCCTGATTTGGTAACTTATCCTATTCCAGGAAATGATGATGCAATTCGTTCAGTGCAACTTTTCTGTCAAGAAATGGCTGAAGCGATTAATGAAGGAAAAGCTTTAAGAGAACAAGATGGTGAAGCTTTAGCAAATGAAGAAAAAGAAATCACCGATGAAGAGAAAAAAGAAGTTTTAGATGAAGCGATGAGCGAAGAAGACTTCGGTGAGGAGCAAGAATAATGGCTGAAATCACTGCTGCAATGGTAAAAGAACTCCGCGAAAGTACAGGTGCGGGGATGATGGATTGTAAAAATGCTTTGAGTGAAACTAATGGAGATTTTGATAAAGCAGTACAACTTTTAAGAGAAAAAGGTTTAGGTAAGGCTGCTAAAAAAGCAGATAGACTTGCTGCAGAAGGTTTAGTAAGTGTAAAAGTAAGCGATGATTTTACAAGCGCAACTGTAAGCGAGATTAATTCCGAAACAGATTTTGTGGCAAAAAATGATCAGTTTATCGCTTTAACAAAAGATACTACAGCTCATATTCAAAGTAATAGCTTACAAAGTGTGGAAGAACTTCATTCAAGCATAATCAATGGCGTAAAATTTGAAGAATATTTAAAAAGTCAAATTGCAACTATAGGAGAAAACTTAGTTGTAAGAAGATTTGCAACTTTAAAAGCAGGTCCTAATGGCGTTGTAAATGGTTATATCCATACAAATGGCCGTGTTGGTGTTGTGATCGCTGCAGCTTGTGATAGCGCTGAAGTGGCTTCAAAATCAAGAGATTTGTTAAGACAAATTTGTATGCATATTGCAGCAATGAGACCAAGTTATTTAAGTTATGAAGATTTGGATATGACTTTTGTTGAAAATGAATACAAAGCTTTGGTTGCTGAACTTGAAAAAGAAAATGAAGAAAGACGCAGACTTAAAGATCCAAATAAACCTGAACATAAAATTCCTCAATTTGCAAGTCGCAAACAATTAAGCGATGCAATTTTAAAAGAAGCTGAAGAAAAAATCAAAGAAGAGCTTAAAGCTCAAGGTAAACCTGAAAAAATTTGGGACAATATTATCCCAGGTAAAATGAATAGCTTTATAGCAGATAATTCTCAACTTGATAGCAAACTTACTTTAATGGGTCAGTTTTATGTAATGGATGATAAAAAAACCGTAGAACAAGTAATTGCCGAAAAAGAAAAAGAATTTGGCGGAAAAATTAAAATTGTCGAATTTATTTGCTTTGAAGTTGGCGAAGGTTTAGAAAAGAAAACTGAAGATTTTGCGGCTGAAGTTGCTGCACAACTTTAAAAACGGTTAAAAATGGAACTCTTAAGAGCGGAAAATTTAAGCCATAGTTTTGATTATCCGCTTTTTGAGGGTTTAAATCTTACTTTAAACACTAAAGATTGCATTGCTATTCAAGGGAGTAGCGGTTGTGGCAAATCTACTCTTTTACATATACTTTCTTCTTTATTAATTCCAAAAAAAGGTGAAGTTTTTTTTAAAGGTTCTAGTCTTTATCAGATAGATGAAAACGAAAGATTAAAAATTCGCCGTTATGATTTTGGTATTATTTTTCAGACACATTATCTTTTTAAAGGTTTTTCAGCTTTAGAAAATATCGAACTTGCTAGTGTTTTATCGGGTCAAGATTTAGATGAGAAAATTTTAAAAAGATTAGGTATTGATACGCTTTTACATCAAAAAATAGGAAAGCTTAGCGGCGGACAACAACAGCGTGTGAGTATCGCGCGCGTGCTTTGTAAAAAACCAAAGATTATTTTTGCTGATGAAGCAACTGGAAATTTGGATTTTGATAATGCTAAAAATGTTATCGAACTTTTAATTTCCTATGTTAAAGAAAATGATGCAGCTTTATTTTTTGTAACTCACGATAGTAAGCTTGCAAGTTTTTGTGATAAAACTTATACTATAAACGCCAATGGAATTTGTTAATTATTTAGGCGATAAAAATGTTGTAACTTTTATGTTGCTTCTTGCTAGAATGAGTGGTCTTATAGTTTTTTTTCCTTTTTTTTCACATAATTCTATCCCTATGGTGATAAAAAGTACTATAGTTTTATTTTTGACTATGTATTTATATCCTTTGGCTAGATTAGAATCTTTGCATTTAGATAGTTTTTTTGTTTTACAGCTTATTAGTGAAGTGATTTTTGGAATGATAGCAGGATTAATGCTTCAAATTATTTTTGCTATTATTATGATGGCAGGTGAGCAGATTGCTTTTACTATGGGATTTACTATGGCAAGTATATTAGATCCAAGTTCTGGAACGAGTATGCCTATTACGGCACAAATTTTAAATTTGCTTGCTTTGATGTTTTTTCTTGCTTTTGATGGTCATCATTTAATGCTTTTGTTTTTAAGTCATTCTTTAGGTTATATTAGTTTAGGTGGATTTTATCCGCATGAGAATTTAATGCATTATTTAAATATGGGTATGTTTAATATTTTCATCATAGGTTTTACTATGAGCTTTCCCATACTTGGAATTTCACTTTTAGCCGATGTTATTTTTGGACTTTTGATGAAAACAATGCCACAATTTAATCTTTTAGTTATTGGCTATCCTATAAAGATAGCTTTAGGCTTTGTAGTTTTGATCGCTATTTTATTAGTTATGATGCAATATTTTAAAAATTTAATTTTAGAACTTTTTACTCATATGCAAACTCTTTTTTTCTCCTAAGGAAAGGATAAATGAAATTATCGTAAAATAGTGATTATTTTTTAAGGATTAAAGTGATGAAAATTTTACTTTTAAATGAAAACCCTGTAGTTTCAAGACTTGTAAGCCTTAGTGCTAAAAAAATGTCTTATGATTTTGAAGAACTTAATGCTTATAGTGAAAATTTGGGTAATTATGATGTGATTGTTGTAGATAGCGATACTCCAGCACCTTTAAAAATTCTTAAAGAAAAATGTGATAGATTGATTTTTTTAGCTCCGCGAAACCAAAATGTAGAAGATATAGATGCGCAAATTTTACAAAAACCTTTTTTACCTACAGATTTTTTAAATTTACTTAATAATAAAGATACAAACAAACATACATCTATTGATTTGCCAATGTTAAGCAATGATGAAAATCCTTATGCTGATATAAGCTTGGATTTAGATAATTTAAATTTAGATGATTTGCCTGATGAAAATTCTTTAGATATAAATTCAGATGGAATGGAAAATTTGAGTTTTGATGATGATGCGCAAGATGATAATGCAAACGAAACTTTAGAAACTCAAAATTTAGAAGATGAAAATTTAGAACAAGAAACAACTAAAGAACAGAATCAAGAAGACATTCAAACTGATTTAGATTTAACTTTGGAAGATGGCGGAAGCGAAAAAGAAGACTTAAGCCAAGAACATACAGCTTTGGATACTGAGCCTAGTTTAGATGAACTAGATGATAAAAATGATGAAGATTTAGAA